>USJY01000009.1 GCA_900555065.1 uncultured Eubacteriales bacterium | reverse complement strand
AGATTTTTCTGACCTTGCATTTCCCTTAATAAGCAAGCTGGAAAGAGCAGACTTGAGTGTAACCGTATAAAGGGATAAGTCGGACACATTGAGATAAATTCTGTATTATCAAGGCTTAGAGGATTTTATTAAAACGCTGTATCCTCAGTTAAGAGGTTATAATACAAATTTAATGAATCTGTGTTATAATAAGACAGAGGTGAAACTGTATGCGTATTTTCATTGCGGAAGACGAACGGGATTTGAATGAAATCATCATGCAGAAGCTGACGGCCGAAGGATACAGCGTGGACAGCTGCTATGACGGGGCGGAGGCGATCGACATTCTATCCTATACGGATTACGACGCAGTCATACTCGATATTATGATGCCGAAAGCGGACGGTTTTGCCGTGCTGCGCAGCCTGCGGGACGCGGGGAAGACGACGCCTGTGCTGTTCCTGACTGCGCGGGACGCGGTTTCCGACCGTGTCAAGGGGCTGGACAGCGGCGCAAACGACTATTTGGTGAAGCCCTTTTCTCTGGATGAACTCTGCGCGCGGGTCCGTGCAATGACGCGCGCTTCTTTTGGCCGGGCCAGCAATGTCCTGCGCGCAGGCGATCTGACGCTGGACTGCGCGTCGCACGTCGTAAAAAGAGGGGAGACGGAAATCCCTCTGTCGGCAAAAGAATACGCTCTGCTGGAGTATCTGATGTACAATCAGGGCGTCGTCTTGTCCCGAGAAAAGATTGAAAACCATATTTGGAATTTTGATTATGAAGGCGGTACAAACGTTGTGGACGTTTACATCCGATATCTTCGAAAGAAAATTGACGACGGCCATGACGAAAAGCTGATTCATACAGTTCGCGGCAGTGGGTATGTACTGCGGGAGGGTAAAAACGTATGAAACGCCTACCGATCCGACTGAAAATCACTTTGTGGTTCACAGCGTCGCTGCTGTTTGTGGTCGCAGTCACCTACGTGGTTATCCTGTCCGTAAGCGATCAGGTCATCCAAAAGACGATCCGCGACAGCCTGATAGAAACGGTGGAACACAACGTGGACGAAATTGAATACTATCACAGTATTGACGACGTGGATCTGACAAACGACGTAGACCACTTCATCGCCTATGGCGACGGTTTTCTGGAAGTGGACGACGACTTTCTGGACGCGGTGAACCAGGTGTACACATCTCTCTACGGCAGCGACCAGACGCTTTTGTACGGGGAAAATCCCATTGCCGGCGAAAGCCTGGCATGCGGGTTCGCCGATTCCCGGATCCAGAAAATAACCGTCGGCGGCACAGTGTATTATATTTTTGACAGGGCGCTCGCACAGGATGGGCTGGAAGGGCTTTGGCTGCGCGGAGTCGTATCTGAGATGCAGGGCAAGCAGGAGATGTCTACAATCTCCCGGCTGTCGCTGATCCTGCTTCCGGCACTGGTTTGCATCGCGGCCGTGGGCGGGTATCTCATTGCGAAGAGAATGCTCAGGCCGATCCAGCGGATCTCCGACGCCGCGGCCGAGATCGGCGAGAGCGGCGACTTGAAAAAACGGATTGAGCTTGGCGAAGGCGGCGACGAGCTGCACATCCTGGCCGACCGGTTCAACGACATGTTCGCAAGGCTGGACGCGGCGTTTGAAAAAGAGCGCCAGTTTACCGCCGACGCCTCCCACGAGATGCGCACGCCCATGTCCGTTATCATGGCCCAGTGCGAGCTGGCGCTGGACGGAAAACGCAGCGAGGCGGATTATGTGAAGGCGTTGCAGGTTATCCAGCGGCAGGGCCGTAAAATGACGAAGCTGATCAACGATATGCTGGACTTTACCCGCCTGGAACAGCAGGCCGATCCGTATACGCGCGAAACGTTCGACCTGTCTTCGCTTGTGCATTCTGTCTGCGCGGATCTGTCGCTGGTCCGGGAGCGCGGCGCCGAACTCTCCTGTCAGATAGAAGAGGGAATTCAATGCCTTGGCAACCGTGCGCTTTTGACAAGGCTGCTGACGAACCTGGTGTCCAACGCGTATCGCTACGGCAGGGACAATGGGCATATTCTTGTAAAACTGACAAAGCGGGACGATGAAATACGTTTGTCGGTGGCCGATGACGGAATCGGCATAGACAAACGGGATCAGGAGAAGATTTTCCGCCGCTTTTATCGGGCCGACAGCTCCCGCGCCGGCGACGGCACCGGTCTGGGCCTGGCCATGGCAAGCGAGATCGCCAAATGGCACGGCGGTGAAATCCAGGTGCAGAGCGAGCCGGGAAAGGGCAGCGTATTTACGCTGATTCTACCCGCGCCAAAAGACGTCTGACATATCCTGAAAAAAATTTTTCAGCGCTAATGGTCCTTTAATCTTTCTATTGTACACTGTACTCGTACAAATCGAAAGGAGTCGTTTGTTATGTCAAATATCAAAAACTTGTTTGCAACACCGCGCAAAGCGGTTCTGTCTTCTCTTTGCATCCTCGCCATTTTGGCGGGCATCGGCGTGGGCACCGTCTTTGCGGCGGGCGCGTTTGCGGAAAGCTCGGCGATCGGCGCGGAGAACGCGCAGAAATTCGCTTTTGCCGATGCGGGCGTGGATCCCGCCGCGGCGCAGGTTATCCGCACCGAGTTCGACTATGAACAGGGCCAGTTTGTCTATGAAGTGGAATTTATCGCGGACGGCGCAGAGTACGAATACTGGATCCGGTCAACGGACGGCGCGGTCGTCAAAAAAGAGCAGGAGGTCATTTTCAGCGACGGTTCTTCCGCGACGGCCGTTGCCCAAATCACGCTTGACGAGGCCAAAAACGCCGCGCTGGCGGACGCCGGCCTGGCTGCGGATGCGGTTGTGTTCACAAAACAGAAGCTCGATCTGGACGATGGACTTTCCGTCTATGATATTGAATTTTACACCGATGATTTTGAGTATGACTATGAGATCAACGCTGCGGACGGATCCATATACAGCAGAAGCAAAGAATCGGTGACCACTCCAACCACGCCGCCCCAGTCAGGAGCCTCTCAGTCCAGTTCCCAGTCCGCCAACGCCCAGTCCAGCGCCCAATCCAGTTCCCAGGCCAGTTCCCAGACTGGCGCGACCCAGCAGCAGGGATCGGGGCTGATTACGCTTGACGAGGCGAAGAGCAAGGCCATTGCTGACGCGGGCGTGGAAGCTTCGGCCGTTACGTATACGAAGGCGAAACTGGACTATGACGACGGCCGCGCCGTCTATGACATTGACTTCTATACCTCCGCCAGCGAATACGAATACGAGATTGACGCCGCCACAGGCGCCGTCCGCGAGCGGAAGGCGGAAGCCTTTCAGGGCGGCGCGGGGCCGGCGGACGGCACGAGCGTCTATATCGGCGTGGATAAGGCGAAGTCCATTGCCGTCGGCCATGCGGGATTTTCGGTCGCCGACGTGACCTTTTCCAAGGCGAAACTTGAAAACGACGACGGATATACCGTCTATGAAATTGAGTTTTATAAGGACGCGGTGGAATACGATTATACGGTCAACGCCGCCACGGGCGCCGTCATGGAATTCGATTCGGACTATAACGACTGAGTCTGTTGCTCCGCACACACATCCGCCCGCCGCATTTGCGGCGGGCGGATACTTTGTTACAGTCTGTAAATTTGCGGTAATTTGAGAAATTCGCAAGATTGGAGTAGAAATATCCGCAGCTTTACAGTATACTGAATATGTATTTTAGCGGCAATCGGCGTGAGATGGGTGAAGCCATGCATGAGGTGTTGAAATATATCAATGAACATATCCGGGAAAAGCTGACGCTGGAAGACGTCGCCAGGCGTTCCGGGTATTCCAAATGGTATTTCTGTGAGTGTTTCAAGCAATACGCCGGCGTTACGTTCGGCGAATACGTCCGCGACCGGCGTATGCAGCGCGCCTCGCTCGAGCTGCTGCGCGGCAAGAAAGCGACGCAGGTCGCCATGGAATACGGTTATGAAACGCAGAGCGGATTCAACAAGGCGTTTCTGACGCAGTACGGCTGCCTGCCGATGGAGTTCAAAAAAAACGCGGCGGTATACCGCAAACGATATGAGGAGAGAAGGGCGAATATGTATCAGTTGTCAGACAGATGTGAAATTTTGAAAAACCACGCGGTGGACGATAAGCCCATCAGCCGCATGATCTGCGGTCAGTGGCAGTACTATACGCTGAAGGGAATGCTGGAGCTGCCGGAGGACCAGTGCAGCAACCAGATGCTCGTTGCAAGCGGGATCGCGAGCACGGTTCGAAACGCGCCGGCGATTATTCAGGAGGGCGAGCTGATCGTCGGCTATAATTTCGGCGACGGCGGTTATGAATTCCTCAGCGGCGACGACGACAAAGACCGGGAAATCCTCCGCGCGGGCATGTTCACGGAAGAACAGATCGACTGGTACCTTGCGCATAAAGATGCGGGCGCCGCACGGTTCCGCACGGTGGAACCGGAAGGCGAAATGCCGGAGAAAGACGCGCAGATGGAGCGCGAATGGGCGGCCATCGGCCGCTGTATTGCGGAAAACCATTCCGTAATCGGCTATGAAAAGGTACTGAAACTTGGCTTTGAGGGCATCCTGCGGGAAGTGGAGCGCTATGAGAAGCAAAACGGACGGCGCGACCTGTACGACGCGATGAAGCTGCTCTGCCAGGCGGGCTGCGAGTTCGGCACGCGATACGCCGCGCAGGCCCGGCACCTGCTTGAGCAGTCGGAAAATACCGAGACGCGCAGGCATGAACTGCAGAAAATCGCCGAGACCTGCGCCCAGGTCCCGGCAAAGCCCGCCCGCAGCTTCATGGAAGCCGTACAGAGCCTGTGGTTCGCGCATATCATGAATACTTGGGAGGACAGCATCAACGCAAACTCCCTCGGCCGGCTCGACCAAATCCTGTACCCGTATTACACCGCGGATATTGAAAAGGGACTGCTCACGAAAGAGGAGGCCTTTGAGCTGATCTGCTGCCTGTGGATCAAGCTCTACCGCGACTACGACGTGCAGCAGTCCTGCGTTGGCGGCTGCGGGCCGGACGGGGAGAGCGCAGTCAACGAGCTTTCGTATATGATGCTCGACGCGACCGAGGCGCTCAACTTCATACGCTGCCTGTCCGTCCGCTACTCGCAGCGTACGGAAAAAGCGTTTTTGAAGCGTGCGCTCGAAGTGGTGGGACATGTGCAGAAGGGCGTTCCGTTCTTCTTCAACGACGACGTGATGATCCCGGCGCTCATGTCCAAGGGCATCCCCTATGAGGACGCCTGGAACTACACGCAGATCGGCTGTGTGGAGACGGTGATCCCCGGCAAGTCCAATCCGCATGCAGTCACAGGTGAGACCAACCTGCTGAAAGCGCTCGAGTACGCGCTGGGCAACGGCCGCAGCATGATCCATCCCGAGCTTGTTCCGGGCCTGGAAACGGGCGCGCCGGCCGCGCTGGATACATATGAGAAGCTGGAAGCCGCCGTATACCGCCAGATCGAGCATATTCTGGACGCTACCTGCCGCAACATCCTGCGCACAACGAACGCCGCCATGGTCAACAAACCCCGGCCCTACAAGTCCCTGCTGACCGAGGACTGCATGGAAAACGGGCTTGACTTCAACGAGCACGGCGCCAAGTACGACTATTACCAGGTGATGCTCGGCGGCATTCCGAACCTGGCGGATTCGCTCATGGTCGTCCGTCAGTTCGTATATGAAAAGAAATTATATACCCTGCAGGAGCTGATCGGGATCCTGGAAAGCAATTTTGAAGACGAGGCGGTACGGCTTGACTTTATCAACAAAGCGCCCAAGTTCGGCAACGATATAGATGAAGTCGACGCGGTCGCCGCGCAGATTATGGACTTCTCATGCGATTACCTGGACCGGATGACGGAGAAATACGGTCTGCGCTTCCATGCCCAGCCCTTTACCTTCCTTTGGATGGTCGATCACGGCCGTGAGACGGCCGCCACGCCCGACGGCCGCCGAAAAGGGGAGATTATCGCATACAGTATTTCACCCATGCAAGGCAGGGATTTCAACGGGTTTACCGCACTTTTAAACTCGATGGCCAAACTGCCTACTAAAAAGGCGCCCGGCACCACCTCCGCCATTGTGGAAGTGGATCCCAAGCTGTTTACCGACAGCAATATCGACCTGTTCGTAGATATTCTTCTCTCCGCATCCCAGAAGGGACTTTGCAATGTCCAGTTCAACACCATTGACGCGCAGACGCTGATCGACGCGCAGAAACATCCCGATAAGTATAAGAATTTGGCTGTCCGTGTATCCGGTTTTAGCCAGAAATTCAATCTTCTTGACAAGGCGCTGCAGGATCATATCATCGGCCGCACCAAGCATCAGACGATATGACCGCGCGGCTGATCAATATAGCGCGGGGTTCCATGCACGACGGACCGGGCGTGCGCACTGTTGTATATTTTAAGGGCTGTAACCTGTCCTGCCGATGGTGCCACAACCCGGAGAGCCAGGCCTTCGCGCCTGAAATGGTGTTTCACGAAAGCAGGTGCATTGGCTGCGGCCGGTGCGTTGCGATCTGTCCCCAGCGGCATGTCGTGCGGGACGGCGCGCATGTATATTTGCGCGAAAATTGCCTGCTCTGCGGCCGGTGCGCCGAGGTCTGCCCAAATGAGGCGCTCTCTCTGTGCGGGGAGGAGTATACGCTCGAACGGCTGATGCGGGAAATCCAAAAGGACAGTCACTACTATGCGCAGTCCGGCGGCGGCGTGACTTTTTCCGGCGGCGAATGTCTGCTGTTTCCGGACTTCCTTGCCGAAATACTGCATATGTGCCGTGCGGAAGGTATTCACACTGCAGTCGAGTCGGCGTTGCACGTGCCGTATGAAAACATCGCGCGCGTCGCGCCCGACGTCTGCCTGTTTCTGGCAGACGTCAAGCACATGGACTCCGCTGTGCACAAGTCCTGTACCGGCGTGGAAAACGGCCGTATTCTGGACAATATCCGCCGTCTGGCGGCGGACGGGTCCCGCGACCTGCTGCTGCGCGTGCCCCTGATCCCGGGCGTAAACGACGGGGAGGAGAATCTGCGGCGCACTGTCGAGTTCGCAAAGAACCTGCCAGGAGGCGCGCGTAAGGTGGAGCTTTTGAAATACAACAACCTTGCCTCCTCCAAATACGAGAGTATCGGCCGGCAGGCCGAGCTGTTCGCGTCCGGTCCCCAGACGAACGAGAGGATGGATGCGCTTTGCGCGCGGCTGAACGCGCAGGCGGGAGAACAGCTCGTCTATTACAGAAAGTAAAAAGAACGGGAGGCGTGTTTTGCGCCTCCCGTTCTTTTTGGCCGGCGGCGGGAATCCGCATTGCAGGCGGGCCTCCGGGTACGTTCAGGCATTTCAGTGGTAAACACGCCGGCGGCGGTTAAGAAGGGCGTATAATTGTTGTCTTGTTCTCAAAAGATAGAAATGGAAATAGAAAGGATGGGGAAAATGAAGAAAGTAACGATGTTTTATATGGAGGGCTGTCCCTACTGCCGCGCGGCGCAGGGGTGGATGGACGAGCTGTTTGCGCAGTATCCACAGTTTCGCAAGGTGGAACTGGAGAAAATTGAAGAGAATGAAAATCCGGAGCTTGCCGAAAAATACGACTATTATTATGTGCCTACTTTTTATGTGGACGGGAAAAAAGTGCACGAGGGCGCTGCCTCAAAGCGGATTGTAGAGCAGGTGTTCGCCATGGCTTGCGGAATGGACCCTGCCGCGGTCTGACGCGTGTTCTGAAGGGGCTTTGGCGCCGTCCGGCGAAGATCCCGCCGCGCGCTTGCGCTCTGCATGGTGCGCCAGGCCCGCGCTCTTTGTGTCCGCGCCCGCGGATGGGATCCTGCCTTTGCGCGCAGTTGCTCTATGCGGAAGCCTGGTCCAGCCCATTTCGCACTGCGCCGGCAGGGGTAAATTGAACCTGCGTCAGGTGCGCGCGGCATAGGCGCAAATGCAGCGCAGGACTGGGGCGGGCCGCGGCGCAGACGCACAGGGCATTCGCTTTCGTTTTTACATGGCGTTGGCCCGGCTTTTTCCGCGCTGCGCAGCAGGGAGATAAAGCCGGTACGCGCGTTCTCTGGCCTGCCTTTGCGTGTCCGTCCACACTGTCTTGGCTTGGCCCGCGCGCCTGTGCCCGTACTCCGTTTCAGGACGCAATCATCCGTCGCTAAGAAAAACGGCCCGAAGCATGCGCTTCGGGCCGTTTCTGTTTTGTCAGCGTCTGTTATTGTTATTTTCCGCGGCGTCCCCCTTGGGATGGTAGGAAATCACCACTTTGCGGAACGGCTCTTCGCCGACAGATTTCGTCGTTACAAACGGGTTGCTCTGCAGTGTGGAATGAATAATCCTGCGCTCGTACGCCTGCATGTATTCCAAACTCGTATTGCGCTTGGTTTTAACCACCTTATCCGCCATGCGCTGGGCAAGCTTTTCAAGCGCCGCTGTGCGCTTTTTCCTGTAGTTCTCAATATCGAGCTCCACGTGCATGTACTGCCCGTCGCTCTTGTTAATGGCCAGGGACAACAGGTACTGCACTGCATACATAGTCTCCCCGCGCTTGCCGATCAACGCGCCGAGATGGGGGCCCGTCATATTGATATGCATGTTTTTGCCGGAAATATCAATTTGAATCTTTACGTCTTTCAGGTCCATGATCTCGCACAGCCGCTCGAGGTATTCCCGGGCCTGCTGCTCAGCGGGCAGTTCATCCGTGCCGTAAGATGCCTTGATCTTGGCGGGAGACGAACCGAATCCCAAAAAACCCTTCGACGGCGTTTCGAGAATTTCAATAGAGAGTTCATCCCGGTCGACCCCAAGTTGGGCGGCCGCTTCTTCAATGGCTTCGTCAATTGTCTTGCCCTGTGCGATATATTCCTGTTTCATAGGATCATTCCTCCTTGTCGTCAGGCGTATTATCGGGTTTGTCCCCGGCCGGCTCCGTTTCCGGCGCGTCCTTTCCGGCCGGCTTGCTTTTCGTGGCCTGGGGTTTTTCGGGCGCCTTGAGCTGTTTTTGGCTCTTGGGCGTGGATTTGTAGTCGATCGAATCCTCCAGCTGTGCGTATTTCTTGCGTTTTTTCTTGCGCGCAGCCTCTTCCGCTTCCATTTTGCGCATATATTCTTGGGGATTGTAAATCTTATTGATAATCAGGGTCTGGAAAATCGTCAGGATATTGGAGACGATCCAGTACACGCCCAAGCCTGCCGGAACAACCATTGCGATGGCATAGGACATGTAGGGGCCGAGAAAGTTCATCACCTTCATGGATGCGGTCTGCTGCACGCCCTGCTGGGTGATCGCCGTAGGTCCGATCTTCTGGGTGAGCCAGGAAGACAGGAACGCGGTCGCCGCGGAGATGACGGGGATGATGACAAGCCAGCTTGCAAAGCTGGGAATCGGTAAGATTCCCAGGAAATTGTATACTTTTTCCGGAACGGCGGAAAGGTCAAGTCCGAACATGTGCACGTTCAGATTGAAAAAATCGGTTCCCTCAAGCACGCTTGCAAACTTGTCGTAATTGCTTGAAATTGCGTTTATGGCGTTGATCTCAAAATCCGTGGCAGTAGCCGAAACGCCCATAATCCCGGCGATTGATTCGAGCACATCCGTACTCAGGCCGATAATATACTTGAGCGGATGGCGGATCACGTTGTAAATACCGATCAGGATCGGGAACTGTATGAGCAGACTGCTGCATCCGGCGGCCGGACTGTAGCCCTCCGCCTGGAGCTTGGCCATTTCCCGCTGCATTTTTTCACGGTCGTTCGCATACTGCGACTGGATCTTGCGCAGGCGGGGCTGAAAACGCATCTGGGACAGCGCGCTCTTCTGCTGCTTGACGGCCAGAGGCGCCATCAGCAATTTTGTGATAACGGCCACCAGAATGATCGCCAGACCGTAGCTCTGCGTAAACTGGTAGCAATACTTCATCAAATACCCGATAGGTATATTAATAATATCAAAAATACCGCCCATTATTACCTCCAACGATGTAGTTTTGGCACCGGGTCATATCCGCCCTTGGAAAAGGGGTTGCATCGGAAGAACCTTGCCGTCGCCAGCAGGCTTCCTTTCACCACACCGTGGATCTCCAACGCTTCAATCGCATATTGCGAACAGGTGGGGATGAATCTGCAGGCGGGCGGAGTGCGCGAAGAGATATTGCGCTGATAGGCGCGAATCAGCCTTATCAAAAGTTTTTTCATTGTTATATCATCCTTGGGACGGCGCGCCGGCGTCCTCCTGCATGTCCAGCAGCAGGTTCTGCTGCAGCGCGGCCTGTCTTAGATCCGCGTAAACGTCCTGCGTTTTGCGGTAAGGCGTCCGTGAACGCGCGACGATGACAAGGTCGTAGCCGGGCCTGAGCTGCGGTTTGAGCATTAAAAACGCTTCCCGGATTACGCGTTTGGCCCGGTTGCGCTGGACGGCGCGGCCAATGCGCTTGCTTGCCGTAATCCCGATCCGATTCGTCTGCCGCCTGTTTTTCAGCGAATACAAAGCAATACAGGGCGTAACGGCCGAGCGGCCCTTTTTATACGCCCTGATGAAATCTCTGTTCTTGTTTAAGGAAACAAAGCTGCGCATACGAGCTCCTTACCGGACGGGCATGCCTCTCAGTGGGAGAGACGCACTCTGCCTCTGGCTCTGCGGCGGGACAATACGGCTCTGCCGGAGGAAGTGTGCATTCTTTTCCGGAATCCATGCACTTTGCTTCTCTGCCGCTTTTTGGGCTGATAGGTTCTTACCACGCGTGACACCTCCAGTACGGATATAGTATACTTATCATGAAATAATATGATAATCCATGAGTTTTAGACGCTCATATATTATATACAAACCCACAGAGGCTTGTCAAGTCTTTCTTACAAATGCAAGGGCGAAACTGTGCGCGGCGCGGCGATGGCCTGTGCAAAGGGGATTGATTTTTCAGTTCGTATCATATACAATATAAAAAATAAAAGACAAAGCGGGGGATGCACATGATACTGGCTATCGACGTTGGGAACACGAATATCGTTGTGGGCGCGTTTGACAACGACGTGCTCACATTCAGCGCGCGCATGAGTACGGACAAGAACAAGCTCGCGGACGAATACGCCATCGATCTGAAGGACATATTCGCTCTGTACGGCATGGACCGGCCGGTTACCGGCGCGATTATATCCTGCGTCGTGCCGCAGTTGAGCGATACGGTGCGCGCCGCTATCCGCACAGCGTTCAAGACCGAGGCGCTGGTCGTCGGGCCGGGGATCAAGACGGGCATGAACATCCGGATCGACAAGGCGTCCGAGCTCGGCAGCGACATCGTCGCCGACGCGGTCGCTGCGTACGCAGCCTATCCCGCGCCGCTGCTGATCTTTGATATGGGCACGGCGACGACGATTTCAGTCATCGATGAACGCGCTGAAATATTGGGCGTCATTATCTTCCCCGGCGTGCGCACTTCACTCAACGCCCTTACCGCGAATGCCGCGCAGCTGCTCGACGTCGGAGTAGAGGCGCCGCCCGACATCATCGGCACCAACACCATTGATTCCATGAAATCCGGCATTGTCTACGGCACCGCGTCCATGATCGACGGGATTATAGAGCGCATGCGCGAACGGCTTGGCAGGGACATGACCGTAGTGGCGACAGGCGGGCATTCGGCCAGGATCGCGCCGTACTGCAAAAATAAAGTTATCGTGAATCCAAACCTTTTGCTGGAAGGATTATATAAACTCTACAAAAAGAACAGCTAACACCACAAATTTGCGCTGTATCCGGAATCGGAACAGCAGCAGGAGGAATGTAGTATGTCAACGCAAACGAGACTGACGGATAAAACCCGCAGGCTGGTCTATATGGCTATCCTGATCGCAATTATCCTCGTCATGGCCTTTACCCCGCTCGGCTATCTCAAGACAGCGGGGCTCGAAATCACCTTTATTCAGGTCCCCGTCATCGTCGGCGCGATCCTGATGGGGCCGACCGCAGGCGCTATACTGGGCGGCGTATTCGGATTAACGAGCTTTATCCAGTGCTTTGGGCTGAGCGCCTTTGGCGCGGCGCTTCTGGAGATCAACGCGGTGTACACGTTTATTCTGTGCTTTTTCTCCCGCGTGCTTATGGGATGGCTGACCGGGTTGATTTTCCGCGCACTGCAAAAAGTGGACCGCACGAAGTTTGTGTCCTATGCCGTGACAAGCCTTGCCGCGCCGATCCTGAACACGGTCTTCTTTGTCGGCGGGATGATCCTTCTCTTCGGCTCCTCGTCCTATATACAGGGACTGATGGCGGAGGCGGGCGCAGCCAACCTGCTGTCCTTCGCCGTGGCCTTTGTCGCGCTCAACGGCGTAATCGAGGCGGCCGCCTGTTTCCTGCTCGGCACCGCGATCAGCAAGGCGCTCGCTTCCGCATTAAAAAGGTAGGGTAGTATTACGCAGAGGTTTGGATAAAAAAAGAAAAGAAGGGCGCGGGCAAGCCGCGCACCCATAAGGAACCAGTTGTATCTTGCAGGACGGTATGGCATTTTGCCATGCCGTCCTGCTTTTATTACAGTTCAATCATTTGTCTTCGTCTGGTTTCAATGCCCGGGATCCTGCAGGCGGTAGCCGCCGGATTTGTACGGCGCATGAGCAATGGTCTTCGTCACAAACGTATTTACAAATCGTGGGCGTTCATTCTGCAATCCCCCGGTATATTTGCGGATGCCGGGCGCAAAACTGTCCAAAATCCGCTTTATCCCGTTCGTAGGCGCCCACCATTTCGCGGCCTGTTTTGCGTTTCTATGTAGTTTCTCTGCCAACATGAACCTGTATTTCATAATTCCACTGCAATATACCTGATACAACAATGAGCTGTACAGTAAATGCCGGCGCTACGCCATATTGTGTCCGGGCCATGTGTATTAGCTCGCGCAGCATCTGCTCTCTGTTTTCTTCAGTACAGTAAGCGCATAGGTATTTTCCTTTGGGCAGTACCTTTAATCCGTCTATTTTCACATAACGGGTACAGACGGCGAAGAGCCTCGCTATTCCGTTTTCGGTGTATATGCCAGCTAAATCCTCAAAGGTAAATTGCTCTTTTAAGGCAGGAGTAATTTTATCGTAAAAATGGCTGAGATAATTCCAAAGATTATCAAGCGTTGGCACTTCCAATGTATCTGAGAGCAAAAGAACGCGCTCTGGATAATCTTTGAGAAAAGTATGATTGAACTTTTGTTGTCCCTGCAATTTCCGTTCATAATCCGCTTTTGCTAACTGGATTTTTGATTTGCTATACTGGAGTGCCGCTATTTTTTTATCAGCCTTTTTTTCTGCTTGCGCTAAAAAGTCCACGATTTTTTCAAGATCGTCATATTCTAAAACCTTTTTTATTTCCTGCAAAGGCAAATCCATAACCTGCAAAGCTCGAACCGTATGCAACCGTACAATGTCCTGCTCGGTATAATAGCGATAGTGGGTCCATTCGTCTTTTTTGCTTGGTTTCACTAATCCGATACGATCATAATGCCGCAGCGTTTCGCTCGTTGTCCGGACAGCCATTGCCGCTTCTCCAATTGAAAAATATTTTTTCATTTCTATGATCCCTTATTGACTTTTGTGTTGCACAAAGGTTTATAATCATTTTAGCATAGGATATTTCACAACGCAATAGATCATCAACGTCCCGATTGGCAGGATTGGATTGGCTGCATGATAGTACGCAAACAAGCGGCTCAACCGCATGAAAAAACAAGGATTAGAAATTTTAATCTACAATAAAATTATAGGAGGAATCACTATGAAAAAAATCATATCGCTTGTGTTTTGCCTTATATTGGGCAGTTTCATTTTAACGGGTTGCGCAAACAGCGACGAGCCATTTGAGAAAAAAAGCTACACGGCAGATACGCAGATCAATGAGATCAATCTTGATGTGCGGGATCGAGAAATTGAGGTGTCGTTGTCCGAGGACGAACAAGTCCATATTCAATTTTCTGAAAACAGCAAAGAGTATTACGATATTTCTGTTTCTGACGAAAATGTGTTGACCATGACAAGCGCAAGCAACAAAGAATGGACAGATTATATTGGAGTGAAGCCCTCTGCTGAAGATCGGAAAATATCGCTGCAGATACCGGACGCATTTCTGGACGCCCTTACGCTGTCTACAACAAACGAGGATATAACGCTTTCTGCACTGTCGGTAAACAAAAGTATAAGCATTTCTTCGAATGGCGGAAATATTACCTTTGAAAACCTGGATGTAGGCAATGCCTTGACTCTGAGTGCTAAAAACGGGGATATCTCTGGTGCGGTTGTAGGAGGTTATGATGATTTTGCCATTCAGTCCGAAATAAAAAAGGGTGAAAGCAATCTGCCGGATCAGAAAGATGGCGGCGAAAAAACGCTGAATGTATCGTGCAATAACGGCGATGTCAATATTGAGCTTGTAAGCGAATCATAATTCTAAAAACTGTTTTGCGGTTTTGGAACACTGATAAGCGGCGGTTGAGAAACAAATGATTTCCACCGCCGTTTTTCTTGTCAAAAATTAGATTGCCATATGAATATACGAACCATACCTCGCACATTTTTTTGCCTAACGCGCATACGGCTTTACGCCACAGGGCATCGCTGCCGCTCGACCTAATCGGGAGAACGGAGCGAGTAAAATGGCATGTGCGAACCGTAGCGAGAACATGGCGAAGAAAATTTTAACTCTTTTTGCAAAATGGGCTGCGCAATGCGGGATGGAACGCCTGCAGGGCATTGCGGAGAAAACAGCACGGCGATGTGCGAGAACGCTCCACGAGATATAGAGAAAGCGGGCAAAAAGCCGTTAGGCTTCCTGTCCGCTTTTAATCGAGATCTGTTTGCCAGCCGTAAAGTTCGGTTGCTTTCAAAACTTGCTTATCGGCGGTTGGCTTATTCCGCGCCTATTGTATTATCCTGCAAACGCAGGGATTTTCGTATGCATCAGCGGTGCAGAAAACGCAGCATACCCTCTTCGTCCCCGCGAAGGAGCAGCGCGCAGTCCAACGCGGCCATCACCTGCTCGCATTCCGGGTTGAGAATGGGCAGGTCGAGCCCGGCGGCCAGCGCTCCGGAGACGTAGTCCTTCGCTGCGCGCACCGCTTCCGCCAGCGGAAGTCCGCGCGCCAGGCCGCAGGCGATGGCGGAGGAC
>USJY01000008.1 GCA_900555065.1 uncultured Eubacteriales bacterium | reverse complement strand
CGGACTGCGGAACAGATTAAGAAACAGATCGGCTGCGTCACAGCGCGGCCCAAAGAGCTTCTGGTGAAGGTGAAGGGGCGGTGTATGGTGACCGGCCTGCCGAAACAGATCACATTGTCTTCGGAGGAGGTCCGGGAAGCGGTACAGGAGTGCGCAGCGGCGATCGGCGACGCAGCGCGGCGCGTGCTGGAGGAAACGCCACCGGAACTTGCGAGCGATATTTTTTTGAACGGCGTTGTTATGACCGGCGGCGGATCTCTGATTTACGGGATAGACCGATACCTGGCCGACGTCCTCAGCGTTCCGGTGTCCGTTGCCGAACGAGCGGAGGAGTGCGTGGGCGTCGGGACGGGCGAATCTCTGCAGTTTATATCGTAGCGCAGGCCAAAGCCGCGTTGTTCCGCGCGCCTGCTTCAGCGTGCGTTTTAAGAAAACAGAGAGGGACGGCTGTGCGTCGTCCCTCGAAATATTTCTTATCTTACCGCCTTTTTGCAGGCGTTTTTTCATGCGTAAAACAGTCCTGTCGGGTCTGTTTGTTGCCGCCGGAGTTGAACAAACAGAGAGATCCTGTGTGCGGGTGATTGCAATCCGGGGATCCTTTACAGGTAAGGTCCTTCCACGCCCCAGGTCTGAAAAACGTGCGTCGGGCAATCTCACGAACAACCGGGACGGAAATGGAAAGAAAGGCGAAGCCCGAGAGCAAGGCCGAGACATATGGGAATCAACCGTCGCCCACGGCTGCTGGCCGTAAGAACCGCGCTGTGTCAGCGCATAAACCGTACGGCCAGTCTGCGGGCAAAAGAAAAAATCCCTATGCGGCCTAGCGTATTCCGGAAGTCTGGATGTGCCGAGGCTTACGGCTTGCGAAGTCTGCGCCGCGCCGGCCGGTTGGTTATCTCTGCGGGTTTATCCGTTGTCCACGGACAAAACAACGAGCAGGATACCCGATTTTACGGAGATTTCCGCAAAGTCCGCCCGGAATTCATTGCTGACGCCGATCGGGTAGTTCTGCGTGAGCACAGCGTCTGTAAGCGGGTATTCAACGCCGCGCAGGGTGACGCCGGTGCAGGTTTCCGTATAGGCGAATACGGACAGTTTTCGGCCCGGCACGCATGCGACGGTGCGTGCGGCGTTTTCGATGAAAAATGCGGTCGTGTCGCCGTCCAGCAGCGCGGCGTCCGCGCCTTGGCTGTGCGCATAGGCCAGCGTCTGTACGCTGGCGATGGAATGGTCAAACCTGCCGCCGATTCCGCCTACAATGGCAATTTCCGCAAAGCCCTGGTCGATGGCATAGCGGACGCAGGCCATGGTGTCCGTATCATCCTTGTGCATGGGCAGACGGACGATCTTGCAAACTGGATTTTCAGGCGCGGCCATGGAATCAAAATCTCCGATCAGCAGATCGGGCCGTACGCCTTCGCGCATGGCGAGAGCGTATCCGCCGTCCGCGCACAGAACGAAATCATCGTCCCGTAGCCGGATCGATTCGCGGACCGACGAAGTATTATATGCGCTGATGATGACGCAGCGCCTTTGCATGACAAATCGCCTCCTGTGAAAGCGCGGTTGCGCAATCGGATTCTAAAAGGTATCATCCATATACCACAACATGAAAATTGATCTGCGATAACAGATGTTCCCGCTCCATAGTGAATAACACTGGTAAACCCATGCATTCCGGTATGGAGACGTTTTCCTGCGTATAAAAAATGAAACCGGGAGCCGGATGTTACATAATCAAACGAATGATTACGCCTGCCCGGCATGCGTCCAAAACGAACCCAGTTTCTCCAATGCCAGTATAAACGATCATGCACGAAATGTCAACAGACGGATATGCGGACAGCGTATGCGCAATGCCGTTTCATCCCTGTGCTGTACGTCTGAAACGTCTACGCTGTCCGAGCGGTACGCAAGAAGCAGATACTGTTTCTAACCCCAGCATACGTCCGATGACCGCCTTTGATTTCCGCAGCACCAAGTGTATCAGATGCCAGGCGGAATTCAATAGACTGGCCGACGGCGTGGCTAGGCGCGCCGTGGACCAGGTCCAAACAGCGTTTGTGGAATCGATGGGGTCCGGCAAGTTTACAGCATCATATTTACTAAAAGCGATTGCCCAATATAAACTGTTTCAGATGGGCCGACAGCAACGGCCAAGAACGGCGGTTGCCCGACTGGCCATAAAGCCTTGCCCGCAAACATCAAGCAGTATAAAAAAAGAAGGGGGGCATGCGACGAATGGAAAACCCCCTCGCCCAATGTCCGAACCGAACATGCCGGATTCCCTCTGTAGTAATATATCAAATAATTCCAGGTAAGTCAAATAAATCGGGTATAATAATAGTTGACTTCTTCGAGTTAAAGTGTTAAAATCTAATTGGTGATGCATAATGAATGAAAAGCTGAAAAACAATGAGACACAGCAGCTGTTTGAGGCATTTTTACAGCTGCGCACCGTTGATGAATGCGCCAATCTGTTTGACGACCTCTGTACGGCGAACGAGATCCGGTCCCTTGCCCAAAGGCTTGCCGTAGCGAAGCTGCTGCGCAAAGGGATGTCCTATGTAGACATCGTCAAACAGACGGGGGCGAGCACCGCGACCATATCCCGTGTCAACCGCTGTCTGCAGTATGGGAGCGACGGCTACAACACGGTTTTGGATCGGACAGAGGCGTAACAAATGGCAGGGTATCAAACGCTGGCGAGGTATTACGACAGCTTTTTTGAACCTGGATATCTGCAAAAGCTGCATACGGCCTATGCGCGCCTGCTGCATGCGGCCGGCGTGCCGGCGGGAGCGCGCGTGCTGGATGCGGGCTGCGGCACCGGTCTGCTTTCGCTTGCCCTGCATAAGGCGGGATATGACGTATACGGGCTCGATTTAAGCGAGAACATGGTGGATACGGCGCGGGAAAAGGCCGCGGCGGCGGGACTTGCGCCGGAGCGGTTTCAGGTTGCAGACGCCGCCCGCTTTGCTCTGGATCTGGAGTTTGACGCTGTGGTGAGCGCGCTGGACGTAGTGAATCACATTTTGTCTCCGCAGGATGTGCTGGGCGTATTCCGGAACGTATACCGGCATCTGCGCGCCGGCGGCGTATATATATTTGACGTAAATACGGAAAAGCGCTTCCGTCTGGAATACGGCGAGAACATCTATGTCTATGAAACGGACGGCTGTTATTGTGTTTGGAAAAACGCGTACGAGCCGGACTTGGGTGTTTGCCGGATGGATCTCGACCTGTTCGAGAAACGCGGGGACGCATATGTGCGTTCCACAGATGCGCTCTACGAGCGCTTGTATCGAGGGGCGCTGCTGCGAAAACTCCTGCGCTACGCCGGCTTTGGGCGTATACGGGAGGAGCGCGCAGAGCGCGGCTGCCGGAAAATCTACACTGCAAAAAAATAAGAGCGGATTCATTGGAGCACCCTCTGTAAAGAAGTTACATAGAGAATATATGGATAAGTAGAAGTCCGCACCCTTTTCAGTGTGCGGACTTCTACTTTGGATTGTGGTATCACAATCCGATGCTCGCTAAACCTGTGGACACAGTCGTTTTAGAAGTGATCTCATACGCTAACCTCTAAGCCAAATATCTAATTATCATATTGTTGACTTAACAAATAGCTGATCAATTGAGCCAAATATTGTTTTATAATCACCCAATTTTTCAAAACCATATTTTTCGTATAGCCCTATTTCTCCGCTCATGATATATACTTTTTCATATCCTAGCTCACGAGCATATAAAATTGCGCTTTGAATCATCAACTCCGATAGTCTATTACCACGGTATGGTTCATCAACAAAAACAAATCCTATAAATGGTGTAAACTGATATTCTTTTGGCAGCTCATCCTTTTCAGCCAATGTGCAGAATCCTGCCACTTTTCCATTTACACAAGCAACAAACACTCTTTCCCATGTATTAAAGTCATTGTTTTTCATCTTTTGAGCCAAATAAGGGCCCGCTTTCCACGAGCATTTTTCAGCCGAACAAATAGTTTCATTCCAATATTTATGTATTTGGGTCATACAATAAATTTCAGTCATATATCCCCCTTATAAAAATTCAGATTTATCGTATTGTAAGTATAGCACATAATCATAATTAGCATCAACACTACTCTCGGCAAGCTGCCATATATTCTGCCTAGTTAAACAAATTTAAAGGGAGACGCTTCCTTACGAAGTGTATCCTTTCCGCTCTTATTTTTTGTTTGGGAGACCCACTGGCTCAGCCGTTGGCAACCGCTGTAAAAAGCATTTGCTTCAAGCATTGCGTGAATTGCGCCGCAGCAATGATTTTTGGCAATCGCCAGGTTGCGGGCCGCAGGTTGGTTGCCGCAGGCAAAACAGAGTGCAGTCCGCAGTCATAGCCGCCCGCCGGCAACCAACCATTGCAGGGCAAACCAAGCCGATGGATGTGATTTTACCTTACCAGGTGTCGCTGAAATCTTCGCCGCTGTTGAGCTTGTCGATGCTGTCGATCAGTTTGTCAATATATACGGAGGATACGCTGAAACTCCCCGTGTCGTTCAACTCCATGTAGTAAAGTCTGTCGTTCAACGGATAAAAGGCGATGGTATCGTTTTTCCGGTCTTCGGCGTTGTAGCGGACCGTGATACGTACGGCTGGTTCGGCGCCCTCCGGTTTTTCCGCAAAGTCCGTAATGCGGGAGGAGATGATAATCTTGAAGAGCTTTGTAAACAGGTCCGCGTCGATCTGTTCGTTGTCAAGAGTCACTGCGAGTTGACCGCTGTCGCGGTTGAGACCATAGACATAACTGTCGTCGGGCATGTCTATGACGACCCGCTCAACAAGGTTGATATCCCGGTTGAACTGGTTGGAGTTGACAAGGCCGAGCTGATCAAATCTGTGCAGATTGATGCGTGCCGCGAGGATAGAATATATGGTGTCATCGCCCTCACGGTACACGTTGCAGAAGCCGTTCTCAATTTCACTGAAATACAGCGTTACATCCTCCGGGTTCTCGACGTGTTCATAGGTATAGCTAAGAGTATAGGCAGGATTGTCGAGGTTGTACGCGGCGAGGTCATCTTCGGTGAACTCTATTTTCTGGATCCGAGCTGCAGTCAGCATGCCGATCGATTCAAAGTAATCGATAATGTTTGCATTGTCACCGATCGCAGAGAAGGGGGCTGTGATTTTATACAGGCCGCTGGCGTTGTAAAACGCCTCTTCCTCTTCGGATAAGGTGCTAATGGAAATCATCGGCTCGCCGTTGTGCGTCAACTCAAAATTCTCAAACAGATAGCCGGTGTCCTCCTCGTAGAGCGGAGTGATCCGTTTGCTGAGGAATGTGTTCTGATCCTTAAAATAAAAGTACAGGTAATCTTCTTCCACGCCGTACACCGTATCGTCGCCTTCAATCATGACGTAGTAGGCGGTGTTGCTCGGCATCATATCTCCGACGAGGACGGTCATCTTTTTGCCTTCGGTATTGGTCACAGTCGCCTTTGCCTGCGGGTCGTTTAATCCATAGATCGACAGGTCTTCCACATTGGATTCGATCGTGTCGTAGGCCTGCAGCTGCCGGCTCAGGCGTAGGACGGTGTTCGTTTCCGTGCTGTCATAATACCGATCCTCGTACCCCTCAAGCGTAACGCCGCCGTCCTGGAAGAGAAATGTAAAGTGCGCGTCTTCGTTCTGAACCTCAATGGATTCGATGTCATCCGTGTTCAGCGCATAGAGGGTCTTTGGCCGGATCAGGCTGTTGTCTTCATTGCGCGGAAGGAAGAAGAAGACCACGATCAGGACAACGGCAAGCAGAATGACAAACAGTCCCGCAATAATGATCTTTGTGCTCTGCTTCATATTACATATGCCTCCGCTTCATATAGACGGCCACGCCGCAGGCGGCGACCGCCAGCGGGATTGCGATCGAGAAGATCAGGAAAAATACGGATTTGTTGGTAGTGCTGGAGAAGGGGAGCAGAGGCGTCTCCATATTTTTCGGGAAGATGATGATGTTGCTGCGGTTGGGATTCATATAGTCCGTGATCTGCAGCATATACTCCTTGTTGCCGTAAGTGGATGAGATAAATTCGTCCGAAATGATATTGTAAGAGCCGCTGACGACAAGGTTGGAACCCTGGTCGGCGTCTACCGGCTGCCGGTGCGCATACATCATGACGGCGGACGTCTGCTCCGGGTCGTTACTCGGATCCGCCTCGTTCTGCACATCCTCCACGTACTGCGTATAGTTGAGCGTCATCAACATAGGCGTGACGGTGATGTCGTCACGCTGGCTGTACACAGCGGAAAGGGGACGGGTGATATAGGAGACCAGCGTCAGGTTTTTATAATAGATGCCGGCGGAGTTGACGTCGCTGAAATCAACGAGCATGGCGAGGTTCTCCTGGTCGATCGAGTAGTTGGTATTGTACAGGTACCCGTCGTCGACCGAGATGCCCCATTCTTCCATGAACCCCTGAAGGTTGGGCAACTCGTCCTGTACGGGGGACATGAAGATGAACACGTTTTTGCCGTATTGTCCGCCATTGAGCAGGAAAGCTTCAAGCCGCTCAATTTCCAAATCGGAAAAGTCCTGCCGCGGCTGGAAAATCATGACATAGTCAGCGTCTTCCGGCAGCTCTCTGGCGACGAGATTGTGTTCATACACCCTATAGTTATTGCCGATCAGCAGGTTCAGAAACTCGGTGGGCGAACTCTCCTGGTGGTTGGTAGTAATATAGATGTTCGGATATTCGTCCCTGCACACATAGTCGATGGCCGAGACGAGCAGGTATTCCGCCTTGGACTCGCCGATCATGCTGGAATTGGTCGAGGACGCCTCAAACATGGTGGACACGTCGAGGATCCGGTATTTCTGCACGTCGTCCTTGAGCCGGACCAGCACGGAAGTCAGCTCCAGGCCGACGGAGTATGGTTGCGCAATATCGGGATTTTTGTCAATACTCTGAAAGGATACGGTGACATTATCCTTATACTCGCCGATCTCCTCTATAATTTCGGCTACAGAGGACATATAAATATTTCCGTTGTACGCGATCCGGTCCTGGCAGGCGATGATTTCCACTTCCTTGGTTGCAACCTTGTCAAGCGCGTCTCTGCCTTCGCCGGACAGGGAGTATCGGTTGCTGCCTGAAAAGTCGAATCTTACAGAGAATACGTTGACGAGCACGTTGACAAGAACAAGGATCACAAGTACAATCGCAATATAAATCCAGGAAGTAATCCGGTATTTTTTGGAGGCGCTTTTCGGTTCCGTTTTCGTTTTCATGTGTACCTCCAGTCTCTATTCCCAACGCTTTTTTTCCACGACCCGGATGGTCAGGAAAATAAAGAGCGCGGTCAGGCTTATAAAGTATACGAGATGGCTCAGCGAGAAGATACCCTGGGACATCTGCGTATATTTCTGGCTCAGGGACAGCCAGTACAAGATATTGGTGATGAACGTACTGGGGATGAACTGAATAAAGCTCTCGGCAAGATACAGGAAAAACAGCGCGCAGAAGGTTGCGATGGCCGCGACGACCTGGCTGTCGGTGAGCGACGAAATGAACAGACCCACGCTGATGAACAGGGCGCCGTAGAGCAACAGGCCCAAAATCCCGCTGACGACCGTGATAAACGGGATGGTCGTGTAAAGATATATGAAACCGGCGAAAATCAGAGTAGAGAGAACGCCGATGGCATACACGGTGAAAGCCGCGAGGAATTTCCCCATCGCAATCCCGGCCGCCGAGACGGGCGAGGTGAGCAGAAGCACTTCCGTGCGATTCTTCTTGTCCTCGGTCATAATGCGCATCGTCAATATCACGGTGAATATAATCAGATACAGCGGTGTGATCGCCGAGTAAAAGGTCTGCATATCCGCGATGTTGTTGTAAATATTGTTAAAGACGAATGTGGTGCCCAGGATGAACAGGAAGATGGTGAGAAATACAAATCCCATCGACGTAATAAAGTAGGATTTCAGTTCCCGTTTGAATATGGCTGTCATGATGCGTCGCCTCCCTTGTCCGGCGTGTCGGCTGTCAGTTCGAGGAATATGTCCTCCAGCGAAACCTCGCTGCCTCTCGACGAGAGCAGCGGCCAGTTCCTTGCTGCGAGCAGGCTGAATACGGAAAAGCGCAGGTCCTTGCCCTCTTTGCCTTCGATGACGTAGTCGTAAACGCCCTCTTCTTTCAGCCCCTGCTTTTTCACTCTGCGCTCGCCGTCAAGGCCCGTGAGCGCCCTGTAGACGTCCTGCTCGGGTCCGGCGATGCGAACCAGCAGGTTATTGCGCTGCACCAGGTTCTTGGCAAGGTTGGCCGGCGTGTCGTTTGCGAGCAGTTTCCCCTTGTTGATAACAACCACGCGGTCGCTGACGGCCTGTACCTCGGAGAGAATGTGCGAGGAGAGGATGACCGTATGGCTGCGGCCGATGAATTTGATCAGGTTTCGGATCTCAATGATCTCCTTCGGGTCCAGGCCGACCGTAGGCTCGTCCAGCACCAGCAGATCGGGACTGTTGATGAGCGCCTGGGCAAGCCCGACGCGCTGTCTGTATCCCTTGGAGAGGTTCTTGATCAGGCGTTTGGCGACGTGGTCAATCTTGACGAGTTTGCACACCTCTTCAATATGTTCCGGTATGTGCTTTTTTACGCCCTTGAGATTGCAGATGAAGGTCAGGTCACCGACATCTCCACATACAATGGGGGCAACTCCGGCAGATAACCAATTTTCCGCTTCGCTTCGATGGGGTTTTCCAGAATGTCGATCCCATCGATGAGCACGCGGCCCTCCGTAGACGACAAATAGCCGGTCAAGATATTCATCGTCGTACTCTTGCCGGCTCCGTTCGGACCCAGAAGGCCCAGTATTTGTCCAGGTTCAATGGAGAAGGAGAGGTCGTCCACCGCAACGATTTTCCTGTACCGTTTGGTCAGGTGTTGCACTTCGATCATAAACCGCAATCACTCCCAAATTCATAATAGTCCCGCAAACCTTGAAATTACGCGTGGTTTCAGGAAACTTCCATGCTCAAAAATCATAGCACTTATCATAGAAGAATATGTAAAAAAACTATAAATTTTGGTCCCTGGGATTCCGGGCCGGGGTCCGCGCTTGTTTTTTGCATCTGCGTATAGTATAATCAATAAAGGTGATGAAATGCTGAACAATCTCATGAATATTCTGTTAAGCGCAGTGCGAAATTTCCTGTACTACGCTCCCATACTGATTCTGTCGATCACAGTGCATGAGTTCTGCCATGCTTATACGGCCAAAAAGCTCGGCGACGATACCGCCTACCTGCAGGGCCGCGTTACCCTCAATCCGCTCAAGCACCTGGACCCGGTCGGCGCGGTGTGTATGCTTCTGTTCGGGTTCGGATGGGGACGCGCCGTGCCCATTTCCGTGCTGAACTTCCGCAATCCAAAACGGGACAGCGCCATTGTCGCGATCATGGGGCCCTTGTCCAACCTCGCGCTGGCCTGCGTTTTCGGCCTGATATTCGGCCTTGTATCCCCGTTTATGGAACCGTACGGGCCTGTGTTCATGTTCCTGTATTACGGCGTCTACCTCAACTGCGTACTGTTCGTGTTCAACCTGCTGCCCATCACGCCGCTGGACGGATCGCGCATCCTCTCGCTTATTCTGCCTGACCGTTGGTATTACAAGCTTATCAAGTATGAGCGCGTAATGTTTGCGGTGCTGATTGTGCTCATGTTTATCGGTGTGTTTAGCCCGGTCATCCGTTTTCTGGCCGGCGGCGTGTTCACCGGTATTTCCTATACGTTTATGCTGCTTGGCGAATGGATCATACGCGCCATTCTGCGGATATAGGGGGGCGGCGTATGGACAAGCCCGTATTCAAGCTGGAAGTGTTTGAGGGTCCGCTTGACCTGATGCTGCATCTGATCAAGGAAAACAAACTGGATCTGTTTGATCTGGATATGAATGTATTGACAACGCAATATCATTTCCAAACACAAAATCAATATTTACGATATACCGATCGCCCTTGTGCTCGACCAGTATATGGAGAGCATAGAGGGAATGAAACAGATTGATCTCGACGTGGCGAGCGAATTTATGACCATGGCCGCGTATCTTCTGTATATTAAATCGCAGACGCTCCTGCCCAGGCACGAAGAGGAACAAGAGGACCCGCGCGAGAACCTGGTCCGTATGCTGCTTGAGTACCAGCGGTACAAAGCGGTCGCCGCCAGCTTGCAGGCCCTGTACACGCGCGACTGCTGCCGCGCCGTGCGGGCGCAGCAGCAGCCCGAGCCGGACGACGTCTACCGCCGCAGGCATTCGCCCTATGAGCTCGCGTCGGCGTATGCGGGCATATTCAAACGGGTAAAGACCAAGCTGCCGCCGCCGGTGTCCGCGTTCCGTGGGATCGTGGGTACCGTCGTCACGACGGTTTCGTCGCGGGTGGCAAACATCCTGCGCCGCCTGTTCAAGCGGAACACAATGCCTTTGGCTGAGGCGTTTGAAACGGCGAAGTCCCGCTCGGACGTCGTCGCCACATTTCTGGCCGTTCTGGAGCTTACCAGCAGTAAGCGCATACGGCTGGAGGGGGAGGACGATGCGGTCCAGATCACGCTCAGGAGGAACAAATGATGGAATACACACAGTTGGAAAGCGTGCTGGAGAGTCTGCTCTTCGCATCCGGCGACCCGCTCGGCGTGCCGCAGATGGCGGATATTACGGGTGAGCCGGACCAGGAAATTGTCCGCGCGCTGGAAGCGCTGGGCGCCCGTTATGAGGCGGAGCGCCGCGGCATAGAGCTTGTACGTCTGGAGGACAAATACCAGCTTGCCACAGCCCGGGCGAACGGGCAGTATGTAAAGGCGCTGTTGGACAATCGCAGGAATCCGGCCCTGTCGCAGGCGGCATTGGAAGTGCTGTCCGTAGCGGCGTATAATCAGCCCGTAACCAGGGCATATATAGAACAGGTGCGGGGTGTGGACTGCGCGGCTGTGATACACAACCTGGTGGAAAAGGAGCTGCTCGAGGAAAAAGGGCGGCTGGATGTGCCCGGACGGCCGCTGCTGTACGGGACGACCGCGAATTTCCTGCGTGTGTTCGATCTGGAATCCCTCTCCGAGCTGCCGGAGCTGCCGGAGGTACAGCAGCCAAAAGAGGCGGCGCCGTCCGAACCCGTGCAGGTCGGGGAACAGCCCGCGCTGGAATTTTCCGAGGGCGCAGCGCCGCGCGCAGACGGTTGGCCGGAGGACGCCGGGCAGGTGGAAGTATGACGGCTTTATATATTATATTGGGCGTGGTCGGCGTCATAACGCTGGTCATGCTGCTGCCCGTGACGGTCTGCGTCGGTTATGATAACGGGCCGTGGGCGCAGGTCCGCGTGGGCGGCCTGCGGGTCTACCGGTATCCGCCGAAAAAGAAGCGTGCAAAAAAGGCGATGCGGAAAGCGGAAAAGGCGGCCCGAAAAGAAGCGGCGCAGGCCGAGGATCCCAAAGAGGGACAAAAACTGTCGGCCAAAAAAGCGCTGACCGTCTGCCGGCTTGTCAAAGAGTCGCTGAAGCGGCTGAAGCTGCGCCTGTGCGTCCCGACGGTAGAATGCCTGCTGATTTATGGCGGCGGCGACGCTGCGAAAACCGCCGTGACGTACGGCGAGCTCAATGCAGCCGTATACGCGCTGCTCGGGTTTGCCGGTAATTATCTGGAAATACAGAACGTCGGCATGGATATCCGGCCGGATTTTGAAAATGCGCGGCTGCTCGTTCGCGGCAAGATAGAAATACAAGGCCGGGTTGGAAATATTCTGCTTGCATTTCTTCGTGTTTTAGTATATCTTTATACTGTAAGGGACACGATAAATGATATAAGACAATAAAAAGGATGGTGTAAGAGTATGAGTGAGCACCCGATTCAAGGGATCATGGATACGACCATGCAGAAGATCAAAGAGATGGTGGACGTCAACACGATCGTAGGCGATCCCATGACCACCCCGGACGGCACGACGATCATTCCGATCTCAAAAGTATCGTTTGGGTTCGCATCCGGCGGCGCGGACATCGCGACGAAAAATCAGACGAACAACCAGCCCTTTGCCGGCGGCAGCGGCGCGGGGATCACGATCACGCCAATCGCGTTCATGGTGGTCAGCGGCGCGGACATCCGACTGATTCACGTTGCGAACAATGTCACAACGGTGGACAAAATTGTGGAGATGGTGCCTGAAATTATCGATAAGGCGAAGGATATGTTCTCCAAGGATAAATAAGTTCTGCGGCATTGAAAGGGCCTGAACAGGTAACTGTTCAGGCCCTCTTTATTGTGGAAAATCGAGGTATATATGCGAAAAATGTCCGGGCGTTTCAGCGGCAGGGTACAGGCGGGGTTTCATGAGGAGGAGACGGACTTTAGTTCGCGCATGCGCTGGGCGTGGTCCAGTACGCGTTTGCGGATGCGCAGCGTCTTGGGCGTGACTTCGAGCAGCTCGTCTTCCCGCAGAAATTCAAGCGATTCTTCCAGGCTCATCCTGCGCGGAGGAATCAGCCGCAGCGCGTCGTCGCTGCCGGAAGCGCGCATATTTGTAACGTGCTTTTTTTTACATACGTTGACGGCCAGATCGTCCGGCTTGGCCGAGACGCCGACCACCATGCCGGCGTAGACCGGCGTGCCGGGATCTATGAACAGCGTGCCGCGCTCCTGCGCGTTGTACAGGCCGTAGGCGACGGCTTCGCCCGTTTCAAAAGCGATCAGCGAACCGTTGGCACGCTGCGGTAGTTCACCCGCATAGGGCATATACGCGTGAAAAATCGTATTGAGAATGCCTTCGCCGTGGGTGTCGGTAAGAAAATCGCTGCGGTAGCCGAACAGGCCGCGGGAGGGAATGAGGAACTCCAGCCGAATACGGTTGCCCTGCGGGCGCATTTGCAGCAGTTCGCCTTTGCGCCGGCCCATTTTTTCCATAACGCTGCCGAGATAGGCTTCGGGCACGTCCAGAATCAGCTCTTCATAGGGTTCCTGGCGCTTGCCGTCCACCGTTTTATAGAGAACTTTCGGCGTGCCGACCTGGAACTCGTAGCCCTCTCTGCGCATGTTTTCGATCAGGATGGAAAGATGCAGTTCTCCGCGGCCCAACACGCGGAAGGAGTCGGCCGTCTCGCCGGGCTGGACGCGCAGCGCAACGTCGCGCAGCAGTTCGCGTTCGAGCCTGTCCTTTATATGCCGGGAGGTGAGGAATTTCCCGTCTTTGCCGGCAAATGGGCTTGTATTGACGCCGAATGTCATTTCCACCGTCGGCTCCGAGATGTTGACGAAGGGCAGCGGCTCGACGTGCAGCGGATCGCACAATGTGTTGCCGATGTTGATGTCGTTAATACCGCTGACGCAGATAATGTCGCCCGCGGCGGCGGATTCGACCTGAACACGGTTCAGGCCTTCAAACTGGTACAGCGTTGTAAGCTTGCCTTTGCGGCTGATAGAAGGATCGTGGTAGTCGCAGACGATCACTTCCTGACCACGGCGGACCGTGCCGCGCTCGATGCGCCCGATCCCGATCCGGCCAACATAGTCGCTGTAGTCAATAGAGGAAACGAGCACCTGCGCGGGCCCGTCCGGATCGCCTTCAGGCGGCGCGATATACTCCAGAATAATGTCGAACAGAGCGGACAGGTCCTTGCCCGGCCGGTCCTGGAACAGGGAGGCGGTGCCCTCCTTGCCGGAACAGTAGACGATGGGGCTGTCAAGCTGCTCATCCGTTGCGCCGAGATCCATCAGCAGTTCAAGCACTTCATTGACCACTTCGTCCAGGCGCGCGTCAGGCCTGTCGATTTTATTGATAACGACAATGACCCGATGGTTGAGCTGCAGGGCGCGTTCGAGCACAAACCGCGTCTGCGGCATGGGCCCTTCAAATGCGTCCACAAGCAGCAGCACGCCGTTTACCATTTTTAGAATGCGTTCCACCTCGCCGCCAAAGTCGGCGTGGCCCGGCGTATCGACGACGTTTATTTTTACGTCCTTGTACTGAACCGACGTGTTTTTTGCGAGTATGGTAATGCCGCGCTCGCGCTCGAGGTCGTTGGAGTCCATCACCCTGTCCTGTACGATCTGGTTGTCACGGAAAATGCCGCTTTGCTTCAGCATTTCATCGACAAGCGTCGTCTTCCCATGGTCTACATGGGCTATGATGGCTATATTGCGCAGGTCTTCCCGTTTCAAATCTCGTTCACCTCAAAAAAATGGACTGCCGTGCGGCAATCCTATTTAAAATCGCTATATAAGTATATACCAAAACGTTCGATTATGCAAATTTTTTCTAACTGCGCGTACAC
Organism: uncultured Eubacteriales bacterium; assembly: GCA_900555065.1. Classification (GTDB taxonomy): domain Bacteria; phylum Bacillota; class Clostridia; order Oscillospirales; family UMGS1783; genus UMGS1783. The sequence goes on along the minus strand of USJY01000008.1, from coordinate 842 downwards.
AGGATAATCACGACGATGACGCAGAGCCAGACTGCTCCGAACAGGGGCATACCCGTTGTGAAGGTCCGGTGCTTCGTCTTGTGCCTGAATATATACATGGCCAGGTGGATTCCGAATACGCCGCCGGCCATTGCTACGGCAAAGAGGAACTTTTCAGAGACGCGGTATTTATGATGAATCGCCCGCATCTTATCGTACCAGCAGATAAAGTAGCCGAATATATTGATTAGGATCAGATAAAGTATAAATATGATCATAGGGAACTCCTCACAGAATTACCTATTATTGTATAACAGTCTATACATAATTGCAAGTGTGAATTGCCATGGCCGCCGTTCAGAATCTGCGCGAAAAAAGGATGCGGCTTTTTTGCCGCATCCTCGCTATGTAGCCGGATTTACAGCTGCGTTTTCCACAGCCCGTGCAGATTACAGTACGCAAATACCGCGACAGGCTTGTCGTCCACGACCTTGAAGTTAAACTCCGGCGTTTCACCGGGTTTAAACGCTTTGCGCTGCCCGCCGCGGTCCGTTTCCACATACACCCACTGGATGTAATGGTCTTCGCCCATCGGATGGGGCGCGCTGCCGATTTTTACATTGACGTTTTCGCCGTTGACGGTAACGACGGGGAGATGTTTTTCCGTGGACGCTTCCGCCGTGTTGGGCTCTACTTCCTGCATTTTTTCGCCGCAGCAGATCATGGGTACCTGACCATCATAAATCAGCCCGACAAAGTTTCCGCAGTGTTTACAGGTGAAAAATTTTTGTACGCCAAACATTGCAAATACCTCCATTATAGTATATAATATAATAAAATAAGGTTTTTTTAATCGCATTTGG
>USJY01000007.1 GCA_900555065.1 uncultured Eubacteriales bacterium | reverse complement strand
TCAATTGGCAGAGCAGCTGATTTGTAATCAGCAGGTTGCGGGTTCAAGTCCCATCACCAGCTCCAACCCAGCGTTTATGCGGGTAATGTGGGGGAATACCCAAGTGGCCAAAGGGAGCAGACTGTAAATCTGTCGTCTTCGACTTCGATGGTTCGAATCCGTCTTCCCCCACCACGTCGTCGCGGACTGCGTATCGTTCGCGACGGCGTTTTCTTTTTTTAAGCAAACGCCGTCTCTCATTCACTCCGTCGCTCCTCCTTACCCCGCAAAGCCGGCGTCTTTGCGGGGACCCCCAAATATAGTCTGCGCATCGCTTGCTCCGATTTTTTTACAAAAATCAGAGCGCACTTACGCCATTGCTCCTCCTTTGCCCCAAAAGTCACGCTTGCTGCGGCTGTTCGCTTGCAAGTGCGCTCATGACGACTCCGCGGCGCTACTAACTTTTTGCAGGATGGGGAGTTTAACACCATCCGACAAAAACGCAAATATTTCTTTTTATAGTCCTTAGACACGTCGTCGCGGACTGCGTATCGTTCGCGACGGCGTTTTCTTTTTTAAAGCAAACGCCGTCTCTCATTCACTCCGTTGCTCCTCCTTACCCCGCAAAGCCGGCGTCTTTGCGGGGACCCCCAATATAGTCTGCGCATCGCTTGAGTTACCGGCGCGCCCATGCCGCTGCGTCTCCTTATCCGAAAAAGGTCACGCTGCACCTTCGCTGCCCGCTTGTAAACGCGCTCGCGATGCTCCGGCTTGCTGCCAACTTTTTGCGGGTTCGAGCATGCAGCAAAATATTCCGCAGGCAACTTTTTCGCTATTTTTTACATGATGGAGTAAAGTTCGCTTTGCTCCGTCATCTTCTTATGCTATGGCATTCACATTTCGCGCTTCCTTTCGTCAAGGTCACGTTCGGCGCACTTATTCGGTTGTATGCGCACTTGCGACAGCGCGTGCTGCTGCTCGCGCGTCAGATTCGCCTGTGCGATCAAAATATATTTTTGTATAGCATACTTGTCGAAATGAGCGCAGTTCGTTCTGTTTTTCCGGTTCATGAAAATTTAGTCCCGCTCCACTGTTCCGCCTTTGCCGCAGAGATCAAGCCGCGCGAGAGTAGCCGGTCCAGTTGCACGCCTCTTCCCGACAGGCCCGCTTGCTGCCAACTCTTTGTGAAGAGGCGATTTTCGCATTTTGGAGCGTCTGTGTTGAGACAAGCATACGCTTGCTCTGTTATGATAAGAGCGATAATAAAGCACAAGGGAATGTTTATATGAATATAGCTATCGATATTGATGACACGCTGACCGATTCGTTTGATTATTTCCTGCCTTTTGTTGCGGAGTATTTCGGCGCGGATGAAAACGAATTGAGAAGCAAGGGCATTTCATACAGTACTCTCCCGGAAGCGTGGAAAATAGACGAAATAGGATTTTGTAAAACGTATTTTGACCATGTTGTGGTTGATACGCCTTTTAAGCCGGATGCCGCTGTCGGAGTCCGCAGACTGCGTGAACGCGGTCATAGAATCGTAATCATTACGGGCCGGACTGCCGATTTTTATACGGATCCCTACAAAACTACTGAAGAAGAGCTTGCGAAAGGCGGCGTCGTCTATGATAAATTGATCTGCACTTTGGATAAAGCGGGCGCGTGTCTTGCGGAAGATATTTCTGTTTTGATCGATGATTTACCTGCAAATTGTGCCGCTGTTGCGAAAAGCGGTATTGTTGCGATCGTCTTTAACAGCAAGGGCAATCAAAATATGAAAACTGAGTTTCCCCGGGTTTCCGACTGGACGGAAGCGGTTGAAGAGGTAATTCGCATAGAACATGAGCTGGCATAGAGCGATATAGAATCTAAAGATAACCTGCGGAGCAAGCGTTTAACGCTTGCTCCAAATACCGTTCGTATGTTATTATGAATGCAAAACTGTAAAGGGTGGACGTATATGAAAAAAGAAAAATCCGCATTTCATAATATCGTACAGACCACGTCGGTCGCCGTCTCTCTGCTGGCCTTTATTTTCAGCTGTATTACAGGGATTATGCAGATACGCCTGTCAAAACAGCAGGCCGAGCTGGAGGAAATATTCAAACCGATTAATTACACCATCGAGCCCAGCACTGAAAAGTGCACGTACACCTTTGGAAGCATGAAAGTTCAGCAGTATTTCCCCAATATTAAATTTGTTACAGGCCGTCCCCGTGAATTCTCCGTGATTGTATTGCAGGATGGAGAATACCTTGTTGCCGGCTGCGACATATCTACTATGGATAAATACTATGTTGGAAATATAAAAACAGGTATGCCGGTTACAACTTTCGACGAAGGGACACGGTACGCTTACGATTATTTCTTTACTTTGAGGATGCGTCCGGCAAGGGAACCCTGGATATGATCTACTATCAAATAGATTTGCAAAATGCCGTAGTCAGCGAACCGAAAACCTGTTCCAAAATGGATCTGATCGCGCTGGAAAGCACACAGGACCCTTATAAAAAGGAAATGCTGGGTCAATACATACGTCTGCTGGAAAAAATAGAGGAATTACCGGGTGCAAACTGAAAGAAGAGCTTTTGGTCACGGGACCAAAAGCTCTTCTTTTTCAACGGGATGAACCGTCTGCGAACGGCTGCTTTTTAAGTGTTTTTTGAGTTCGATTACATAAGGCTCGTCCGCAAACTCCGCGTTGTTGTGCAGATCGGCCAATTTGTCGTACCGAAACCCGCTGTTGTCGAACAAATAGTGTTTGCACTTTTCCGAAATACGGAAAAAATACAGCTGTCCCGCCTGGTCGCCGATATCCACGACGCTGTCGGGATTGATACGCACGGTATCCCGGAAAACGCCGACCATGCGGTTTGCAAACCCCGTTTTGCTGTCGCAGCCGATAATCTGCATGACGTGAATGCCGTCTTTCGTGGTCTGCTGCGATATGTTGCTGGCCTGATAACAACCGACAAAATCGCGGACGGAGTCGTCGTCCACCACTTTGCATAGAGTATAGAACCACGTAGTCTCTTTCGGCGGGGTTTTGGTTTCCTCCACGCCCGGTCGGATATTGTGCCCTTTCGCGTTAACGGTGTTGAAATTCTGGCGAATCTCCACCGTGCCGATCCGTATTTCTTTTTTTACATGGATGTGCAGCCAGAATCCCTTAATCCATATTTTTTTGTTTTCCCGGATCCATTTTTGGCAGTATATTTTTTTCACAACCGCATAGATCACCGTGTATAGAACGCTGAAGGCAACCAGCTGGACCAGGATCTGTATTATGTACCGGATGATATCGTCCTGCAGCATGGAAAAATTAAAGATGTCGAAGCCGCCCAGAATCAACATCAGGTAGGCCTGGAATATTACCAGCAGAATGGATACGGAGATGGCTGAAATATTTTTGTAATGCACGTTGGTAGATCCGATATTATCCATAGTAATCACCCGTTGTATTTCTTGATGGCGTCTAAAAGAAACGCATGGATTACACCGTTGCTCGCGACAAGAGAGGTGGGCGCTGCAAATTGAATGCCACCGCCGCTGTAATCGGTGACACGGCCGCCTGCTTCGCGCAGGATCAGGTATCCCGCCGCGATATCCCAGGGTTGCAGCAGCTTTTCAAAGTAACCGTCGATGCGTCCCGCCGCGATATAACAAAGGTCGAGCGCGGAGGAACAGATTCTGCGTATATCCAGACAGCTTTTGAAAATCTCCTTAACGAGCGCAAAATTGTCGTCGGCAAACTCCTTATGCGTACACCCCGCGCCGAATTCGATAAGGCTTTTGTCTATGCGCCTGCCGCTGGCGTGCAGTCGCTGCGTGTGATTGTAATATGCGCCATGTCCCTTGCGCGCTGTAAAAACTTCATTGGTGAAAGGATTGTACACGATGCCGAACGCGATGTCTCCATTTACATAATGCGCCAGCGATACGGAACTCAGATTGTATCCGTAAATCAGGTTCGTAGTTCCGTCGATCGGATCCAGGACCCAGCAGTCGTCGCGCAGGCCGCTCCCGTCCTCTTCGGAAAAAAACGCGGTTTTTGGATACAGCTCGTACAGATGCTGCTTCAGAAAACTGCTTATCGCCAGGTCGACGTCCGTGACAAAATCCGCTTCGCCCTTTTGCCGGATTTGCAAACCGCGTTTGGCGTCAATAATTTCCTTTGTCTGAAGCACAAGGCTTTCCGCCTGTGAATAATCCATAGTTCCACCCCTTTTGTTTGCAGCCTGTTTTTTTATATTATATCAAAGGATGATAGAATTACAAGAGCCCGCGCCCCGGCTGCCGACATTTTGCGCGGTGCAAATCGGCAAAATGCGCGCGCTCGCTTGTCAACGTCCGGGGATATATACTATAATATATTTAAGAAAAATACAAAGAGGAGAGTGCCGCTATGAAATGCCCGAACTGCGGCGCGCAGCTGCGCGGAGAGATCTGCGAATACTGCGGGAGCGCTGTAGAAAAACCGAAAGCGGAAAACGAGCAAAAGAACAGAGGCGGGCCAAAGCTGCTCGTCTGGCTTGTTTTCATTTTTATTTTTGTGATGGCAATAACGGTTTTTATAATCGTGCTGCGGCAGTTTAACCGCGTCTCGTCGTTCGGGGATTTTTTCGCCGCATATGGCCAGGATGCGCCCGTGTCCGATGTTTTGGAGTGGTAGCCTGCGGCGTTTCGCCGACCGATGCGGGAGGTCTGCCCGTTCAGCCGGGAACGGCTGCAATTTTACGGTGTGGAGACTTTTTTTGGGGGGGGGACCCGTACCGTCTGGAACGGATCGGTACGGGCGCAACACGGGAAGGGGCCCCCGCATCCGTTTCCGCCCCCGTACACGAGCTTCTTCGCTGCGGGCTGGGCTTTACCGGGTTGATTATGGCCGACGATCCGGCAAGGCCGAATTCCCCTGTACGGCGCGGATCCGCATATTTCCAGGCCGAATCCGAAAAAACGCATGGTCAATCGTCTCCTCTGCGCCGTGTCCGTCTCCATCCCGGCCAGAATGGTGTTGTAAACGTTTTAAAATCCGTTGTAAGAATGAAATTATTGCCGGCGTTAACCGCCGGCGCATGCGAAAGGGATCCTCTGAATGCGGTGCGCGTCCCATGCGGCGTATCGGAACGCATGTGACGCGCGGTTTATAGTCATATTTGCGCCGATTTGATGAAAAATGCTGAAATACTGTGAATAAGCGAGTAAGAATCGTAAAAATGGCGCAATTTTCAGTGATTTTTTATTTTTTTGATATTTACAATAGCGGTAAACCTTGTATAATGATATCGTCCACTATTTTTTTCAATTCACAAGGAGGGAACTATTTATCATGGAAGACGGCAACCCATGGGTGGCCATCCTCGTCACAATTCTGCTGATTGCAGTAAACGGAGTTCTCGCGTCCACTGAAATCGCGATGATGGGCGTCAGCGAAACAAAGCTGAAGGACGCGGCCGCCAAAGGCGACAAGAAGACGAAACTGTTACTGCGTATGAAGCAGGCGCCCAGCGATTTTCTATCGACGATTCAGATCGGTATCACGCTGGCAGGCCTGCTCTCGGGCGCGTTTGCGGCCGACTCTCTGGCGGAACCCATTACAAGATGGGCGGCCAGTATGGGCGTCACGGGATTCGCCCTGTCCGCGATCGACATCGGTTCGATCGTACTGATTACGATTCTGATCACCTATTTCATGCTTGTATTCGGAGAACTGGTCCCGAAACGGCTCGCGATGGTTCATCCGGAAAAAGTGGCGCGCAGGTACATTTCGCCCATCAACATCCTGGCCAAGCTCACGAAACCCCTGGTGCGGCTGCTGGCGGCGTCGACCAATCTGGTGCTGCGCATGCTCGGCATTACCCCGGACGATGAAGACGCGCCTGTAACGGAGGATGAAATCCTGCTCCTGGTACGCGAGGGCCACGAACAGGGCACCATTGAGGATTCGGAGGCCGCGGTCGTCACCAATGTCTTTGAATTCACCGATACGCTGGTGGAAGACGCCATGACGCACAGGACGGAAATGTTCGCCGTCCCTGCCGACGCGACGATTCCGGACGTTGTCAAGCTCATGAACGAGAGCAGCTTCAGCCGCTTTCCCGTATATGAGGACAACAAAGACACGATTGTCGGCATAATCTATTCCAAGGACGTGCTTGCACAGTACTCGGTTTCCGTGCCGGGGCAGCCTCTGCCGAAGGTGCGGGATGTGATGCGTCCGCCTTTCTTCGTCATGGAATCCACAAGCCTTTCGCAGCTGTTTAAGGATATGAAAAAGACAAAGAACACCATGGCGGTCGTCGTGGACGAACACGGCGGTACATCCGGCATTATTACGCTGATGGATATTATTCAGGAGATTGTCGGCGATATAGAACTAGACTATCTCGAAGACATACAGGATTTGGGCGACGGCAGCTACCGTATTGACGGCAGCGTGGATATGGACGACGTCGCCGAGCTGCTCAAGCTGGATGTGGATGTGGATCTGCACGATACGCTGAGCGGGTTTGTCATTGCACAGCTTGGATATATTCCCGCAGCAGGTCCCATTCCGTCCGTGCAATACGGCGGCTACGATTTCAAAATAGAACAGATGGACGGCGCGCTGGCGCGCTCCGTGCTCGTGCGCAGGCTGGAACCCGCGCCGGCGGTCCAGAGCGAGGCGCAGAGCGAATAAAATATTGTATGAAAAACGCTGAGGTTTAACCTCAGCGTTTTTTTGCTGTGCAGAATCGCCGCGCAAACAAAACGATTGCGTTTATGATACCGATAAGGCTTTTTGGGTCGCAAAACGGTAATAATATCTGTATTGCAAAGATTCTCTGGACAAAAGCAACAAAATATCGACAAAAAAGGCTGGATATTTTTTATACCAAGTGCCGTTTTTGCGCTTTACATTTACAAATTGGCAAAATATAATACACATATAACGTATATTCCGTTAAGAAAGTTTTATGGAATCTGGTCTGCAGGCGGGGGGAACACGATTTTGGAGGGAATGCCCCATAGTAGATATGGAAATCGGCATATCCCTGAATAATATGCAAAGGTGAAAGGAGAAAAAAGGATGAACAAACAAGGGCTCAGTTTGCTCGTGGCGATCATTCTGGTGCTGACCACGCTCATCACGCCGCTGCAGGCAACGGACAGCCTGGGCGCGGAGATGATCGCGAACGGAAGTTTCGAGAGCGCGGATCTCGACAACTGGTGGCTGCGTGTAGACTGGAACGGCGGCACATGGCAGCGCGTCACCACCGGCGGCCGCAGCAACTCCGCTGCGCTTATGGCGACGGGACAGGGCACAGGACTCTCGTCAGAGAATGCCGGAGTGTACTACACGTCCCAGGAGGGGAACGAAAGCACCCTGCAGCTCGACGGAGGATCCACATACCGGCTGACGTTTTGGGTCAAACGCGATACGGGCGTGACCTCCAACGTCTATATGGACGTCAACGAGGGCGCGCTTGGATCCGCGTCCGCCACTAAGACCGGAGAATTTGAGCAGTTGACAGTTGAATTTGTGGCTCCTTCCACACCCATCAAACTCCGCTGTGTTGCAAACGCCCTGAAGACTGGACAGAAGGTATGGCTCGACGACGTATCGCTGCGCAAGGTGAGCACCGGTTACGGGGAAAACCTTGTTCCCAACGGAAGTTTTGAGCTCGGCAGCGGCACGAGTGCGACCGGCTGGAATCAGGATGCGCGCTGGACGCGCGTCGGCGCGGAAAACGGCGTAACGCCGGCCAGCGGCAGCAGCATGATGAAGGTACTGTCCACGACGACGGCGCTGACCATCGGCACCCCCATGACGGTCAAGGCCAACACGTATTATGAGTACTCCTGCAAAATCTACCGCAAGAGCCTGGGCGGTACGGCGTACTGCAATCTGTTAAACTCCAGCCAGGCCGACATAGCCGGCACGCAGATCGGTACGGAGACCGTCGCGAATGAGTGGTATGAGATATCCCTGACGTTCTACACGGGAAACAATACGACGATTTATCCGCGTTGCGTGGTAGACAACACTTCCACTTCACTGACGGGGCAAGCGGTGTACTTCGACGACATCCAGTTCCGCGAAGTGCTCTTTGATCCTGCGCCGACGTCGCTTGTCACCAACGGCAGCTTTGAGGACGGGAGCGGGACGAGCGCGACCGGCTGGAATCAGGATACGCGCTGGACGCGCGTTGGCGCGCAGGGTTCGGTTACGCCGGCGGACGGAGATTATATGCTGCGCGCCGTGGCGACTTCGACCGGTATCTGCATTGGCAGTCCCATGACGGTCAAGCCCAATACGTATTATAACTATACCGCGAAGCTCTACCGGTCGGATTTGCAGGGCACGGCGTATTTCAATCTGCTCGATTCCAACCAGGCCGATATTCCCGGCACGCAGATGGGCAAGGACGTCGCGGGGGAATGGGTAGAGGTGTCTCAGGTATTCTACAGCGGCGACCGCACGACGGTTTATCCGCGCTGCGTCGTGGATAACGCGCTTTCCGGCGCGCCGATGTATTTTGACGACATAAAATTTATCGAGATAGACTGGGACGACAATAAAGCGTTCCCGGTCGGCGTCACCCTGTCGGACGTGGACGCGGTGTACCAGATCGGATCGGCCAACACGAAGGCGACCATTAAAATAGCCAACGACAACCACTATATTACATCGCTTACCACCGGCGCGACCGGCGCGACCCAATGGGTCAGCGAAGCCATCCGCGTGCCGTTGGTCAACGTCGTCAACTCCCAGTCTGTGGACTGGCAATATGTGACTTCGAGCCTGAATTCGATCACAAACGGGCAGGAGCTCAAAATTGAATTCGCATCGCCGGACGGCGCGTTGAAACTCAATGCGTACTGGACGGCGCGCAGCGGCGTAGGCCCGATTGAATACAGGCAGGAGATTCTGTCCAATACGCAGTCGGTCAGCGTAAAGTATGCCGATGCGGTTAGCGCTAACTTCCGCATGGAGCCGGACGGCGACGCGACCCTGTACCGCTTCAGCCGCTCCCGTGTCAACGACGGATCCGATCCCTATTTTTCACAGGGGATTCTGCCTACCGAACTCAGCTTTGGCAGCCAGGTGCTCACATCGGTGGAGAACTACTATACGCCGGTGGGCAGTATCCTGCCTTTCCAGATGGTGGATGTGGACGGCGACCACGGCTTCTATATCGGCCATTACTGGAGCTTCGGCAAAATTCTGGTCCGTATGAACAACGAGGGAAATATCGGCGTTACGACCTACCTGGACGACAGTACAACGTCATCCATTACGCGCAGTGCGGGTACGGCGATCGAGATTCCCGGCTTCTTTATCGGCACCTATGAGGGAGACCTGGACGACGGGTCGAACGACATGAAGAACTGGTTCTGGGACTACAAGATCACCCGTTCGCTGTACAACAATTCGGACGAGCCCATGATCGAAGCCGATATTATGATCGGTACGGCCGCCGATTTCCAGACCGTCGTAAACCTGTGGCCGGATATAGAGGACTATATCCGCGTGGTTAAGATGGACTACCCCTGGACAGTCCCGGATGGGTACGCGGCCAGGCAGGATGTCGTGACGGAAGACAAGTGGCTGCCCGACGCGACCAAATACCCGAACGGTCATAACCTGTGGTCTGCAATCCGCGCGCACAGCCCGAACATGCGTTTTGCACTGTATATGGCGGATACATACCAGGGCGTGGACATCGGCACGGAATATGGACGAAACCTGCAGATACAGGCGCTCAAGGAGCGTTTCAGGCCGACAAACAACGACTATGGTCTTGGCTTTGACTACTGGCGCAGCGATTTCAACGTAGAGGCAAGCCATGACTACGACTCGCACGAGGGGCTGCTGGAAATTCTCGACACCATGATTGACTACAGCTCGGACTTCCGGTATGAGCACTGCATGGGCGGCGGTACGCTCAAGGAGTTCACAACCCTCGAACGCATGACGTTCATGACAACGGAGGACACGGCCCTGCCGCTCAACCATAGAATGTCGCTGTATGCCAACAGCTATATGATTCATCCCGTGCAGTTAAAGGCCGATCTGAACATGACCTACACCAGCCGTGACTACGGCGCGCTCACAGGCTATGGAAACATCCTGACAAGCGGACAACAGTGCTGGACGAGCGAGGAGTACAGCAAGTACGCCCTGCGTACCGGTATGATGGGCGCGTCCATGCTGGCATTTCCGCATCAGGCTCTGGTGCAGCACAACGCCATGATCGAGACCCATCACGACCTGTACAACCAGGTCCAGCGCCCGATCCTGCGCGACTGCAACGTATATCATATCCTGCCGTCGCCTACGGGCTGGACATATGCAGATTGGGACGGGATTCAGTATTACAACGAGAATATAGACAAGGGCGTGGTCATGCTCTTCAAAGAGAACACCACGGCGCCCAACAGCAAGACCATCGTACTCAAGGGCCTGGATGCGAATACGAGCTATACGCTCACCTTTATCGACCGGACGGCGCAGAACTGCGTCAAAACCGGCGCGGAGCTGATGAGCACGGGCATCAACGTCACGGGCATGACGGAGCAGTACGATTCCGAGCTCATCTATATTGAGCCGGTACAGCAGAGCTGAGAACCGCAGCGAACAGCCGCTTTGCGGCGCGCCGTATCCTGCGATCTCATACCAACGCCCGGCCTGCATATGCGGCGATTGCCGCCGCGCGCAGGCTGGGCGGCCAAAGCCAGGTCGGTTACACCGTCTGGCTTTGGAGAACAGACATCATGGGAAGTCATCGGGAGAAGGGCCGGCGCTTCAGCGCCGGCCCTTTTATAGCTCTTCCGCGTAAAAAATGGACATTTAATGTTTACATGTACGGTATAAATATGATATAATAAACTCAGAAAATACGCAGTATAAGCGAGCAGGGAGGAAAGAAGATGTTTCATGTAAAGATGTGTGAAAATGTATGGAATGTAGGCGTGTTGAACCCTGGTATGCGCACCTTCGACGTGGTCATGAAAACGGAGTACGGTACAAGCTATAACTCCTATCTTGTGCAGGGGACGGAAAAAACGGCGCTGATAGAGGCCGTACACAGGGAGTATCTGGATTACCTGCTTGAAAACCTGCGGGATACGGACGGGTTTCACGGCATTGACTGCCTTGTCATGAACCACAACGAGCCGGATCACTCCGGAGCGATCGCAAAACTTCTGGAGCTGTATCCGAACCTGAAAATATATGCGACGCAGTCTGGTTCCATCTTTTTAAAAAATATCACCAACCGTCCGGATCTGAACGTTACGGTCGTAAAAGACGGCGATACGCTCGATCTTGGCGGAAAGACGCTCACATTTATCAGCGCGCCGTTTCTGCACTGGCCGGATTCCATGTTCACCTACCTGCGGGAGGACCGGATTCTGTTCACCTGCGATTTCCTGGGCGCGCACTACTGTGAGCCGCAGATGTTTGATCATGCAATCCGATACCGCGCGGCCTATGACGAGGCTTTCCGCGGTTATTACGACGCGATTTTCGGCCCGTTTCCCTCATATGTGCGCAACGGTCTGGACCGGTTTGCCGCGCTTGACGTCGATCTCGTGGCGCCGAGCCACGGCCCGATGCTGCAGCGGGGCGGGCTGCTGGAGACCGCCGTCTCGAAATACCGCGCGTGGAGCGCGCCGGCAGACGCCGCCGCAAAGAAAATCCCCGTTTTCTATTGCAGCGCTTACGGGAACACGCGCCGGATCGCCGAACGTATTGCGGACGGCATTCGCGATGTTCTGCCGGCCGCGTCGGTCCCCGTCTATGATGTGATCGAGCACGATATGGGCGTGCTGGCCCGGCAGATGAACGAATCCGACGCGTTTCTCGTCGGTTCGCCCACCATCAACCGCGACGCAGTCCCCCCGCTCCATATCCTGCTGGCGCACGCGGAGGCGATCGGCATGGCCAGGCGCAAAACGGCGGTGTTCGGCTCCTATGGCTGGAGCGGAGAAGCAGCCGCGAATCTGCGCGGCCGGCTTGCCGCGCTGAAAGCGGATGTGTTTGAACAGGATTTCCGGGTGGTGTTCGTGCCGACCGACGCCGACCTCGACGCAGCGCAGGCTTACGGGCAGAAGTTCGCCGTATGGCTGCAAGGCTGAATACATTGAAAAAACATGGCTGCGGCAGTTGTTTCCCGCAGCCATGTTTTTTTCAGCCGTATGGCCCGCGGACGGCCGGTCGGAAGGCGGCCGCCATTTTTCGCTATGATTTTCCCTTTGTACGTAAAAATTCATATATCCATGTTGTATTTTTTAAAGTCGAGTAGTATAATAAGTACTTAAAGAATTGTTGTACTCATAAATAAGATATAAGGAGGCATTCTATATGCAGGACATCCGCGTTGAACTGACGAAACACCCCAAGCAGAAGCCGGACCAGAACCATCTGGGTTTTGGCCAATATTTTACAGACCACATGTTTATCATGGACTATACGGAGGGCGTAGGCTGGCATGATGCGAGAATCGTCCCGTATGCTCCGATCGAGCTGGATCCCGCCGCTATGGTGTTCCACTATGCGCAGGAAGTATTTGAGGGCATGAAGGCGTACCTTGCGCCGGATCGCAGGATTCTTCTGTTCCGTCCGGAAAAGAACATGGAACGCCTCAACAACTCCAACGAGCGCGTCTGTATTCCCAAGATTGATCCGGATTTCTGTATCCACGCGCTGGAAGAACTTCTGAAGATCGACCGGGACTGGATCCCCAGCGCGCCCGATACCTCGCTGTATATCCGTCCGTTTATCTTTGCGACCGATCCGTACGTGGGCGTGCGCGTCGGAAATCAGTACAAGTTCATCATCATCCTTTCGCCTGTGGGCGCATATTATCCCGAAGGCCTCAACCCTGTCAAGATTTATGTGGAACCGACCTATGTCCGCGCCGTGCGCGGCGGGCTCGGCCAGGCCAAGACAGGCGCGAACTACGCCGCATCCCTGAAGGCGCAGCAGGAGGCCAAGCAGGTTCACTATACACAGGTGCTGTGGCTGGACGGCGTGGAACGCAAATACATCGAGGAAGTCGGGACCATGAACGTCTTTTTCAAGATCGGGGACACGATCGTCACACCGGTCCTGCAGGGCAGTATTCTGCCCGGTATTACCAGGCGCTCAGTCATTGAACTGCTCAACTCATGGAATGTCCCGGTAGAGGAGCGGCTGATCTCTGTCGAGGAGCTGTTTGCCGCCCATGAAAAAGGCGAGCTCAAAGAGGCGTTCGGAAGCGGTACGGCCGCGGTCATTTCGCCGATCGGCGAGCTGCGCTGGGGCGACAGATGCGCCGTGATCAACAACGGCGAAATCGGCGCGATGTCGCAGAAGCTCTACGACGAACTGACCGGCATCCAGTGGGGCCGCCGGCCCGATCCGTTCGGTTGGACGCACGAGGTAAAATAGGCCTTAGCGGAGCCGCTTCGGGTTAATGAAAGGAAAATATGAGCAGACAGGAATATGTAAAAAAGAAAAAGTCGGCTGCAAAAAGGCCTGTGCAGGCGTCCGCGCGCAAACCGGTAAAACGGAAGAAAAAGAAGAGCGCGGCGCGTACGGTCCTGCTTGCGCTCGGCAGCTTTTTGGTCGTTGTGATCGCCGGCGGCGTAATTCTCTTTTTCGTCTATTTCGGCGGACTCAATACAAAGCCGCTGGAAGGGGATGACGAGCAGCTCGGCATCCCGTCCAACTTCAGCAGTCTGGTCGGTCCGACCGAGGTGAAAAACATCGCTCTGTTCGGGCTGGACGGCAAGTCGGACCAGACGCGCTCGGACTGTATCGTGATCGTAAGCATCGACCCAAAACTGAAAAAGGTCAAGATGGTCTCCGTTATGCGGGACAGCTATGTGGACATCAACGGCAGTATGGACAAGATTGGGCACGCCTATGCATACGGCGGCCCGGAGCTTGCAGTGCGCACGCTCAACCAGAACTTCAACCTCGACATCCGCGACTATGTGACGGTCAACTTCGAATCCATGGCCGATGTGATTGACGCGGTGGGCGGCGTTACGCTGGAGATTACGCAGGCTGAGATGAACTCGGCCAACCGCAATATTGAAGAGATCAGCAACGACCCCGATTATCTGATTAACTATGGTACGGTGCATATGAGCGGCGCGCAGGCGGTCGGCTATGCGCGTATCCGCAACCTCGACGGTGACCAGGAACGGACCGCCCGGCAGCGCAAGGTGCTGACCGCATTGATTGAAGAGGCCATGCAGATGGAAACGCGCGCGCTTCCAGGGCTTGCCCAAAAGGTCATTCCCATGGTAACGGCCACCTCAATGGATTATTTGGATATCGCATCGTATCTGACGCTGCTTTCGTCCGATCTGACCGTTGAACAGGCGGTCATCCCGCAAACGTATTCGGATCAGAGCATCGGCGGCGTATACTATTGCGTATATGATCTGGACGAGGCGTCTGAGATCATCCATGATTTCTTTTATCGGGATATCCATCCCGACAAGCGGGACGAGTTAAACAACTCGGCCAGCGCAAGCTCCGGTACAGATCTGGCAGAAGCCGCAGCTTAGAAGACTGTGATAGGGTTTTGAGAAATCAAAACCCTATCCTGCTAGGAGGACGAATTGTGAAAAGTTACAGAAAAGAACTGCATATCAATCTTCCCCGGCGCAGGGGCGTTGTCAATATTACTCCGCAGGTTCAGCAGGCAGTGGATGAGAGCGGCGTGCGGGAGGGGCTTGTACTCGTCAATCCCATGCACATTACCGCAAGCGTGTTCATCAACGACAACGAGAGCGGACTCCACCATGACTTTGAAGTATGGCTGGAAAAGCTCGCGCCGGAAAAGCCGTACAGCCAGTACCGGCACAACGGTTACGAGGACAATGCCGACGCGCATCTCAAACGTACGGTGATGGGCCGGGAATCAGTGGTCGCCGTCACGGACGGACGGCTGGATTTCGGAACCTGGGAGCAGATCTTTTATTTCGAATTCGACGGCATGCGCGACAAGCGGATCCTGATCAAAGTGATCGGAGAATAGAGCTTGTTGAAGCCCTGTTCGCCGTTAGCGTCCGGCAGCGAATGGGATAACGTTTGGATTACAGGGGTTTGAAAAGAATGGCGTACATACTGTTTGATAAGGTTTGTAAATTTTATAAAATGGGCGAGGTCACGATTACCGCGGTCGACCACGCCGATTTCGCCATAGAAAAGGGTGAATTCTGCGTGATCGTCGGTTCGAGCGGCGCGGGAAAGACGACCATACTCAACATGCTTGGCGGCATGGATACCTGCGACGAGGGAACCATCCAGCTTGACGGACACGTGATCAGCGGTTATAACAGGCGGCAGCTTACGGAGTACAGGCGCCATGACGTCGGTTTCGTTTTCCAGTTT
>USJY01000006.1 GCA_900555065.1 uncultured Eubacteriales bacterium | reverse complement strand
GACCATGCATAGCGGCAACACCTACGGCATAAGCAATATTACCGATATTTTAGAGGGTGAAGGCCTTGAAGAGTTTGCAGAGCAGTATCCTTTCGGTTTTGTAATTGAGGAACATCCCGATCCTATGACCGAAGGCTTTGAGGCGGGTGACGGCGTAGTAAATAACATTACCGGCCTTGATACCGGCAAAAGTTTTTATTCCAATATAAATAATCCCGGCGGCGGTTATGACGGCTATATTGCCGAGGAAATAGTCATCCGTTATGACAATACCAGGGTTGAAATGCTCAGGGCCGATGTGGAAACCGATTCTTCCCTTGTTGTGACGTTCTCCGAGCCAGTTACAATAAAAGATGCGCCTTTCTGCGCCATAAGATACGTCGGGGATGACGGTTTTCTTGCCTGGACAGGTGAAATAAACGCAAGCACTCCCTTGCAGTGGAGCGGTTATTTTGAGTATACAGAGGATCCCTGCAAGCTCCGCTTTGTACTTAATGGCGGCCAGGCCTTCGGTGTTGAGAACGTGCAGGACATAATTGAGCATAAGGGCGAGCTTGCAGATTACAGGCAGTACAAGGTAATGCTCGCAATAGAAGAAATCGGCTCAGTCAACGTTGCAAATGGACTTGTAGAAAACGTAGTTGACAGTGACGGCAATTATCTTGATGCTACTCTTCCCACCAGACCCGGCTGGTTTGACGGTGCATATTGCAATATTTACGGTAAAACCAATTTTAAAAAGGTTTATATTGAAAGCGCAACTGCCGTAAACGACCTTGAAATAGTCGTTAAATTTTCCGAGCCTGTTGTGTTTACCGGCAATCCCTGGATGTCTATCCGTATGATAGATGCCTCTACCGGCATGCTTTACTGGGACGGCGGTGAATGGGAAAAGGGTACACCGATGCAGTGGGGCGGCTCCTGGCAGTGGAACAACGCTGAGCATACCGAGATCCGTTGGACCATAAACAGCGATAACACCTATAAAGTCTCCAATCTTACCGACCTGTTCAATTATGCGAAGGATCTTGAACAGTTTAAGGACAATGAAGATCTTTTCTATATGTTCAATATAGAAGAACTGCCCGAGGGTGGATTCTTCGGCCATAGCGGACATATTGACAATATCCGCTCCGCAGCAGATGACCGCAGCCGTCTTATCGCTACATACGCCTCCGGTTACGACGGGATCTTATATGACATTGCGGTGGACTACAACGCCGAGGATTACCTTACCTACTCTGCTACCGCTATCAACAGCCGTCAGATACTGGTTCAGTTCAACGACGTGGTTGAAATTACCGGCAATCCCTTTATGGCCTTGAGGTATGTATCCGGCGATAATACCCTTATGTGGACCGACGGCAAGGAAAACTATGGTTGCCCCTTGCAGTTCTCCGGCACATGGGAATGGGCGGATGACAGCCATACCGCTGTTATCTGGACCATGAACGCTTCCAACACCTATCTGGCAAACACCATTACCGATGTCGTTACCTATAAAAACGGCCTTGAAATGTTCAAGGGCGCTGCCGTTAAATTCTGTATAGAAGAACTTTCCGATGAAAATATTACTGTTCATAGTATGGATAACCTTGTACATAACATTACCGCCGACGGCGGCACACGCCACCTCTACGGCGAGAAGATGAACGGTTACGATGGTTCTTACAAGTGGATAAGCCTTGATTATGACATGAGCGAGCTTGCAGTTGTCGGCGTAGAATCCTCTGATGACAGCACTCTGCTTATAACATTTACCGAAAAACCCGAGTTTGATGAAAATGCAGACATGGGGATTGTGTACCTCGACGGTGGCGGCGGTCACATATTCGATAAAAGAGGCCGTTCATTGTCGTACAGAGGTACTTGGGAATATGCCAACGAGGAGGGGACACAGGTTAAGTGGACCATCGACAAGGATAAGGATGTTTCCATTAAGGACTTTATAAGCTTTAACGGCGAATTTGAGGAGTATTTCGGCGCAGATGTTAAGTTCTACATCAAAGAAGTACACGATGAGGATTCCATCGAGATGTACGATGGCCTTATCTGTAATGTCACCAGCAAAGATGGTGCCGTTAAGCTCTCCGCTACAAATATTGCGGAATACGATGTTCTGTACATGGATATAAACACTACTTATGAGATAGTATATCCCGAGATTCAGGCGCAGACAGAGGAACCCGCTGCTGAAGTAATTACCGAAACCGTGTTCAAGAACGACTATATCTGGATATACATTGCCGCAGGCGCTATGGTTGCGATGGGTATTGTTTTAGGTGTAATTCTCGGAAACAAGGCAACAAAAAAGAAAGGATCGGAGGGTAAATGAAAATGGCCAGAAGAATAATGACAACGATCCTTGCTACAGTAATGACACTCTTGGCGATGTGCATGGCCGCGCCGGAAGTCGCAGCAGAGGAAGAAACAAAGTTATTAACAGTTGAGGACTGTGTTCAAATCAGCGATACGCAGATAATTGTGAAGTTCTCGGAGCCGATTGCAGTAAATCTGCTCGACTCCAACCGTGGCCCCTGGATTGCCTTAAGAATCGTAGACACCGGGAATAATCTGCAATATGATGACGCTGCTCCATTGCAGTATCAGGGCGCTACATCTTTCGTAGGTGAAGAACACGATACCATGCTGTTCGAGCTGGGTAGGGGCTTAACCTATACAGCGAATGATATTATCAATTTCCAAGGCGACTTTGCGAAGTATTACAGAGACGGCCTTGAGGTGGACCTGTGCATAGAGGAAGTTCCCTATGACCAGACCAAGGCTTGCCATGACGGTTATATTGACAATGTTACCACCTTGGACGGCGAGACCCGCCTTTGGGCAAACGCTCCCTATGGCTGGGACGGAATGTACTGCTCCATAAGAGTAGACTACAGCTATGAATTGGATACGTCCTCCACGGAATCCTTGTCTGTTATTGACGACTTCGATTACGGTACCATACTTTCAGTAGAGGAAAGAGAGATCCCCGAGCCCGTAGTGGAGACAAAAGTCATTAAGCAAAACAATCCTGTTTATATGATAGTTTGGCTGGTTGCAGGTTTTGTTGTTGCATTTATCCTTTGCCTTGTAACCATGGCAATAGTAAGAAAGGCAGGTAAAAAGGCGTGAAAAGAATATTCGCTTTATTATTGGCGGCACTTACCCTTTTGGGCTTGACTGCCTGTGGTGAGCCTTCTGACGCCGGGCCGGATTCCCCCGCCGCCGAGAATGATATGGATCGCGCGAAGATCTGGCTTGAGGCCAGGATCGAAGAAGACGAACTGTTTTCCTTTGACTACGGAGAGGTTCCTTTTCAGGAGCATATAGGCCAGTGGGCCAAGACTGTAGAAGAGGGCACTGATGAAGACGGTAACACCACCTATGTCCTTACTTATGAGAAGGACAGCGTCAAGGCCTGGGCTGAAATACTGCTCAGAGGCGATATGCCTTGTATTGACTGGTGTTGTTACTTTGAAAATACAGCATCCTCCGATTCTTTGCCTATTTCCAATATCCAGGCACTCAATTCCCCCTATGCCGTTACCGATGCTACCGTAAACTACGCCTACGGCGGTAACTCCGACGGTCACGACTTTGAACCCCTATCTCAGAGCATGACCGAAACGAATACGCTGAAGTTCGAATGTACAGGTGGCCGTTCTTCCCAGGGCTATATGCCGTTTTTCGACGTGGTTGGCGATGGCCAGGGCATAGTTGTTGCGATCGGCTGGACCGGACAGTGGACAGCCAATCTCACCGCAACTGAAGATACCCTTACCATGGTTGCGGGGATGACCAGCACCGATATAGCACTTCACGCAGGCGAGAGTATGCGTACTCCTTCCATTGTAATGACCTTCTTTACCGGCGACCGTGTTGACGGCAACCAGGTATACAGAGATATGGTGCAGCAGTACTATACGCCTGCCGATGAAAGCGGAGAGCCTGTGACCGAGTTGCCCCTGACCATAAACGCATGGGGCGGAGCCGGTGTTACAACACAGCTCAATACTATAGCAAGTGCCGAAGCTATCGGTTGGCCTTACGATGTTCTTTGGGTAGACGCCGGCTGGCACGGCAATATTGCATCTGTAGATACCTACGATATGGCGTGGGCACAGGAAGTGGGCAACTGGTATGTAAACAAAGAGATATACCCAGACGGCCTTTCCGTTGTTTCCGATGCAGTACACAAAGAAGGCAAGGAATACCTCCTTTGGTTTGAGCCCGAACGTGTTATTGAAGGCACCGATATCGATGTAAACCATTCCGAATATGTCATGCCTGCATCCGATGCGGCTATGTTTAAGCTCTACAACCTTGCAAGCGATGAAGCCACAGATTATCTCATTGAGCTTATCAGCGGCATACTCAACGACAACGGTATCGACTGGTACAGACAGGACTTCAACTGTGACCCCTTAGACAAATGGGTCTATGCCGATACCAAGGAAGGCGAGCACCGCACTGGTATCACTGAGATCAAGTACATAACCAACCTCTACCGTTATCTCGATGCACTCCGCGAAAACGTCCCCGGCCTTATGATAGACAACTGCGCATCCGGCGGCAGACGTCTTGATATAGAAATGATGAAACGCTCCGTTCCCCTTTGGCGTTCGGACTATTACGTGCTCGGCGTGGACGCAGCAACCACAGCTGACGGCACAAGAAACATCGGGTGGAACTTAAGCTACTGGATTCCCCTGTCCTGTGGCGGTGCCTCCAACGAAGGCTGTGATGATTCTTACGAATTCCGATGCCAGATGGGTGCTGGTTTGACAATGGGCGTTCCTGTAACAAACGTCGAATGGTGGATGGAAAAGGCAGAAGAGTACCTCCCCTGCCGTGAAATGATGAATGGTGACTACTATATTCTCGCACAGGGCACAGGTAACAATTATGATAGCATTAACGCCTGCTACGAATACTATGTACCCGAAGAGGGCAGAGGTTTCCTCATGGCCTTCCGTCCCGAGAAATCTATGGTGTCCAAGCAATCCTTTGTTCTCAGAGGCCTGGATGCGGATGCTACCTATCTTCTAGAAGTTGATGACAACGGCGAAACCATGGAAGTGGATGGCGAGACCCTTATGACTGACGGTATCACCCTTACTTTCAATGAAGCAAGAATGTCTCTTCTTATCTATATTACAAAAAAGTAAAATGAGAGCTGACAGTTTTCGATATCCCTGTTTCGGAGCTGTCAGCTCCTCTTGTACTTTTACTTAGCACAATTCTTCTGATGTTGCAACTGACGGCGAAGTAAAAGAAGGCGAAAACACGGAAGGCATCAATGCTGGAGATCCTTCCGATAATACCATCGTGTATGTATGGGTTCTATGAACCGCCGATTCCTGAAGACGCTTGCTGAACGGAGGTGCAGCGGTGTTGTTTTCGATCTTGTCAAAGGTTTCACCCGGGAACTTCCTGTAAAATGGGAATCTCCCATTAAAAATGGTATGTCCGGTGCTCATATGTGGGGCGGTGATGGCTGTGAACCCTATAAATCTGGTCAATACTCTGAATTCTAATTTGCATTTTTTTCGTTATAAATCACCTTTTTCATAATCACGCCTTCTTGTTTACAACCTTGCATTTCATTTGCTTTGTATTTCAATGATCTTCAGCAAAACCTCGTCCATTGTATCGGTGTACTTACCGTCGGCAATAAGGTTTTTCTGCATTTCGTTTAAGCAATGCACCACCAGTATCTATTCAAAATCGTCTAAAGCTATGCAATCCTGTTTAGCTCTTATAGTACAATCTCCTTTGAGTTTTACTATAATTGTATGCATAGGCGATGTAACAGTCGAATGTACCGCTATGAACAGAAAAATGTCGAGAGGGAACCTTTTGCAGTTCCTCTCGACATTTTTCCTTGCAACGCCCGATAGATTGTGTAATTTAACGAGTTCCATATTCACAGCCTTATCGGATGGTGACACTATGCGAAACGCTCTTTTATATGCCTTTACAAAACCATAAGATTGATGCCGAGCCGTTCGTCCCGCTTACGTCCCAGCTCTCCCTGCAGCGTGGTAATGAAAATTTCCGCCGTCGCGCTGATATACGCCTCGCTCAGATGCCCGGCGTACACGCCGCCGCCGGCGTCCGACAAAACAGCGTGCAGATGCAGATAGGGCTGTCCCGCCTGCTGCGATATGTTTCCCATAAGCGATGCAATTTCAAATTCGCCCTCAAGGCTGCGGCTTACATATACCTGCTCCGCGACGCGGTACACGCCCAGCGTCGCCTTCCCCGCCGCGCCGATTCCGGACACGGTCCCGGCGCCGAGCTTTTCCTTTTTGCATAGCGCAAGCAGGCTTTCGCATACCTCTTCGCCCGGCGCAAGCCGCACGGCGTACGTGTCGCCAAACTTTCTGTAGTCCATAGCCATGTCCTCCTTCCAATGCGGCGCCGCGATAGACCCGCCGCGTCTGTTTACGAGTTGATTTCCAGGCAGATGTTATAGAGGTCCATGTCGAACGACTTGTGCATGTCGAGCGCTTCCCTCAGGTCGAAGTCGGTTATCGTTCCGTTTTCGTACACAACGACGCGGTTGTCCTGGCCGCTGACAAGCAGCTGCACGGCATGGTGGCCCATACGGCTCGCCATGGTACGGTCGCGCGCCGACGGACTCCCGCCGCGCTGTACATATCCAAGTATGGACGCGCGCGACTCGATGCCGGTGCGCCACTGGATGGCCTTGGCCAGTTCGCCGACGCCGCCGACGCCTTCGGCGACCATGATTACGAAATGCTTTTTCCCGGATTCCGCCGCCTGTACGATCCGTTTAATAATATCCCGTTCAAAGTCGAACTTGACTTCCGGCACCAGCACGGCGGTCGCGCCGGTCGCAAGTCCGGCATGCAGGGCGATATGCCCGGCTCTGCGTCCCATGACCTCGACGACGGTGCAGCGGTCGTGGGACTGGGAGGTGTCGCGGATCTTGTCCACCATCTCGGTTACGGTATTGACGGCCGTATCGAACCCGATCGAGTACTGGCTGGCCCCAATATCGTTGTCGATCGTGCCGGGTATGCCGATACAGCTGATTCCGTACTGCGTCAGGTCTTTGGCGCCGCGGAAAGAGCCGTCGCCGCCGATGACGACCAGCCCGGAAATGTTCAGGTCGTTGCAGACGGACGCGCCTTTTTTCACGCCCTCTTCCGTTTTGAACTCCTCGCAGCGGGCGGTATAGAGCAGCGTTCCGCCCCGGTGTATGGTATCGGACACAGTCCGAATATTCATCACCATATAATCGTTGTTGACAAGGCCGTTGTAGCCGCGCATAAAACCGATGACCTCGTAACCCTCGTTGATGGCGGTTCTGGTGACGGCGCGCACCGCAGCGTTCATGCCCGGCGCGTCGCCGCCGCTTGTGAGTACGCCGATGCGTTTGGGTGTATCTGCCATTATATCCTTCCTTTCCTGTTCTGCTGTATGTGCTGTTATATTTAGTTTGTCAAATATTACTTTGACAATACAACGCATTCTTTGCCGAGCAGTCCGCGCAGCTCGCTGAGCAATTCGTCGGTGATGCTGACGGTTTCCGTGAACCGGTAATATTTCTTGTCCTGCTCAAAGTAGAACACGACCTGTCCCGCGCCAGGCGTCTGCCGCAGCCGGTCCTTGATCTGCCGCTCATACGCGGCCTTGGCCGGCGCAAGCTTGATATAGAGCTTGCCCATGTTCTGGCTCGCGCCTGTCAGCGGCGCGATCATATCGCAAAGCAGTTTGGGGTCTTCTTCCTCGCGAATGGAAAGCTTGCCGCGCAGCGCGAGGGGCGTGTCCTGAACAATGAGCTTGGCGTACTTGTCCCGCACCTTGGGGAAAACCAGCGTCTCGATCGAACCGGTCGTGTCCTCAATAGAGAGGAAGGCCATGGTCGCGTCGTTTTTGGTGAGTTTGGTCGTGACCTGCGCGATCATCCCCGCAATCAGCACGGTCTGCCCGTCCTTAAACTCGGAATTGCCGTCCTCATCCGGCAACAGATTTGCAATCGGGGTGGCGTGCAGCTGCTGCACTTCCTTTTTGTAGTCCTGCATGGGATGGCCCGACAGGTACATGCCGGCCACCTCCTTTTCATAGGCAAGCAGCTCTTTCTGGCTGAATTCGGGCAGATCGGGAAACAGGTCCTCATCCTTGGGCGCGAGCGTCTCGCCGAACAGGGAGAGCTGTCCGGCAAGGTTATTCTTTCGCTCTCCCGCGAGGGTGGACATGACGCTCTCATAGCGGTTCATCAGCCTGCGCCGGTTCACGCCCAGCGAGTCGAACGCGCCGCATTTAATCAGCGATTCGACCGCGCGCTTGTTCATATCCTTGTCCAGCATCCGGTCCACAAAGTCGTAAAAGCTCTTAAACGGCCCGTTTGCGGCGCGTTCCTTCACGAGCGCCTCAATAAAGCTGCGGCCAATGTTCTTGATCGCCACCAGCCCGAACCGGATCCCGTTCGAAACGGGCGTAAACCCCGCGTCGCTCTCGTTTACGTCGGGCGGCAGTAGGGGGATGCCGAGCCGTTCGCACTCGTCTTTGTACTCGACGACCTTTGCCGTGTTGTCGAGCACGCTCGTGAACAGCGCGGCCATATACTCGTTCTGGTAATGGCGCTTGAGGTAGCCGGTCTTATAGGCGATATCGGCATAGGCCGCGGCGTGGGATTTGTTGAAGGCGTACGCGGCGAACTTGGTCATCTCGTCGAAAATAATGTTGGCGGAGCGCTCGTCCACGCCGCGCCGCAGGCAGCCGTCCACAATGACGTTTCCGTTCTCGTCGGTCAGGCCGTGCAGGAAGTATTCGCGCTCCTTTTCCATGACCGATGGCTTTTTCTTGGCCATGGCGCGGCGTACCAGGTCGGCGCGGCCGTAGTTGTAGCCCGCCATCTTCCGAACAATCTGCATGACCTGCTCCTGATAGACGATGCAGCCATAGGTCACGTCCAGAATATCGCGGAGCATTTCGTGGGTGTACTCCACCTTGTCCGGGTTGTTCTTGCCATAGATATATCGGGGAATGGAATCCATCGGCCCCGGCCGGTACAGGGAGATAATCGCGATAATGTCCTCAATCGTCTTGGGCTTAAGTTCCATGAGCGTGCGGCGCATGCCGGCGGATTCGAGCTGGAACACGCCGCTCGTATTGCCCACGGATAGCAGCTCATAGGTTTCAGGGTCGGTGTAGTTGTTGTAGGCGTCAAAGTCGAAAGGCTTGCCCGCCTGCTCGATCATGCGCAGCGTGTCGGCGAGGATGGTCAGGTTCCGAAGCCCCAGAAAGTCCATTTTCAAAAGGCCCAGCTCTTCCACCGTGTCTTTCGGGTACTGGGTGACGATCGCGTTGTCGCTCAGCTGCAGGGGCAGGTATTCGCTCACAGGCTCGTCCGTAATCACGACGCCCGCGGCGTGTATGGAGGTGTGCCGGGGCATGCCCTCGATCTTGAGCGATGTGTCGATGAGCTGCCGCACCGCGTCGTCCTCCTCGTACAGGCTGCGCAGGTCGGGGCTGATCTCCAGCGCGCGCTCGAGCGTCATGCCCAGATCTGAGGGGATGAGCTTCGCGACGCGGTCCGCGTCCGCATAGGCAAATCCCAGCGCCCGCGCCACGTCGCGCACAACGCCGCGCGCCTTCATCGTTCCGAACGTGACGATCTGGCACACATGGTCGGAGCCGTAGCGGCGCACAACATAGTCGATAACCTCCTGCCGCCGCTCATAGCAGAAGTCGATGTCAATATCCGGCATGGTGACGCGCTCAGGATTCAAAAACCGCTCGAACAGCAGGTTAAAGCGCAGCGGATCGATATTTGTAATACCGAGGCAGTACGAGACGAGCGCGCCGGCCGCGCTGCCGCGGCCCGGGCCGACCGGAATCCCTGCGAGCGCGCATAGTTGATGAAATCCCAAACGATGAGAAAGTAGTCCACATACCCCATCTGCTTGATGGTGTCCAGCTCAAACGTCAGCCGTTCTCTGTGCGCGTCGGTGACCGGGGCGTATCGGTCCTTGAGCCCGTCGAAGCAGAGCTGGGTGAGATAGTCGAAGTTTTCCAGACCGTCGGGCGCGGTAAAATTCGGCAGGCGCAGCGTGCCGAATTCAAAGTCGACGTTGCAGGCTTCTGCGATTCTGACCGTGTTGGCGACCGCTTCGGGCGCGTAGTCGAACAGTTCGGCCATCTGGTCGCCGCTTTTGATGTAGAACTCCTGTGTCTCAAAGGCAAGCCCCGACCCCTCTTCGACGGTGTGGTTGGTCTGTATGCACATCAGCACGTTCTGCGCGTCCGCGTCCTCCTGGCGCAGGTAGTGCGCGTCGTTGGTGCAGACAAGGGGGATGCCGTGCTTGCGGCTGATTTCCAGAATGCCGCGGTTGACTTTTTTCTGCTCCGCCATCCCATGGTCCTGGATTTCCAGGTAGAAGTTTTCCGCGCCGAATATCTCGCGGTATTTCAGCGCAATCTTTTCCGCGCCCGCCATGTCGTCCTGCATGATGGCGCGCGGAATCTCGCCTGCAAGGCAGGCGGAAAGGCAGATAATCCCCTCGCTGTACCTGCGCAGCAGCTCTTCGTCCACGCGCGGCTTGATGTAGAAGCCCTCGATGTAGGAGTAGGTTACGAGCTTGGACAGGTTCTGATATCCCGTGTTGTTCTTGGCCAGCAGCAGCAGATGCGCGTAGTCGTAATCGGCCCGGCGCTGTTTTTCAAACCGGCTGCCGGGCGCGGTATACACCTCGCAGCCGATCACGGGCTTGATCCCGGCCGCATTGCAGGCCTTGTAAAAATCTATGACACCGTACATGACGCCGTGGTCGGTGATAGCAATGGCCTTCTGCCCGAGCGAGGCGGCGAGCTTTACCAGCTCCTTGATTTTACAAGCGCCGTCGAGCAGGCTGTATTCAGTATGTACATGCAGGTGTACGAAATCAGTCATTCGCTTGGTCCTTATCCTTTCCTTTGCATTCTCTATGCCGCTGCTGTGAGAATTCGCGGATGCGCGCGAATCTCCGCTGCGCCGTGCTCTTGCCGATGGGCGGTTCGCACAGCCCGCCGAGCTCGGTAAGGGACAGCTCGGGATACTGCATACGCAGCAGCGCCAGCTGGCGCAGTTCAGGCGGCAGGGCCGCGAGCCGGCCCTGGCTTTCGAGCTCCGTTACGGTCTTAAGCTGTACGGCGGCCGCTGCGGCCTGCTTGCCGGCGTTGGCCACGTCGCAGTTGTTCTGGCGGTTGACGTTGTTGCGGATATCCTTTTCAATCTTCACATCCATCAGCTTAAACACCGCCCGCGTCGCGCCCATTATCCCCAGCAGGTCCTCGATCGCGCCGCTGTCGCGGTAGTAGACGACGTAGCCGCCGCCACGCCGCCCGGTCTTGGGCGGATAGCCGAGTTCAGCCAGCAGCAGCGCCATGTCCCTCGCCAGATGAAAGCGCCTGCAGTCGAATTCCAGGCCGTATCCTTTGCCGGGATCTGTCACAGTCCCGCAGCCGAGGAACATACCGCGCAGGAAAGCGGTCTTGCAGCAGTCTTTGGCGGTGAGCTTTCCGTTGATACGGATGAAGGGCGCGTGCGGGTCGAACCCATAGGCGGCGTATATCCTGCGCGCCGCGTCTGCGTCGGAAACGCGCAGGGTGTAGATGTGCCCGTCTCCCTTATCCGCGCTTTTGAGCTGCGGCCGGATCCCAAAGCAGTCGTTCAGGGCCGCCTCGGCATAGGCGCGCGCCGCGTCGCTCTCGGTGCGCAGCGTCAGCGCGTCGGGTTCCAGCCTGCCCGCCGTGAGCAGCAGGGCGTAGAGCTGGACGCGGCGGCAGCACGGCCCGCTGGTCACCTGCGCGATCTCGCCCTTCACGGCCTGGCCAAAACTGGTCATTTTCCCGATCCCTCCCGGATATCCCGGTGCCGGAGCACGACGTTCCCGCCCGCTTCACGCAGCCTGTCGGCCAGCCAGCGCGCAGCGACGACCGAACGGTGCCGCCCGCCCGTGCAGCCGATTCCGACCACGAGCGTGCCGCGCCCCTCGCGGGAGAAGCGGGGCAGCTTGGATTGAATCAGGTCCAGAATCCGGCGCAGGTAGTCCATGGTCCCGTCCGCGTCGAGCACAAAGCGTTCGATACGCGCGTCCAGCCCCGTCAGGTCCCGCAGTTCGTCAACATAGTAAGGATTTTCGAGGCAGCGCATGTCGAACACCATGTCCGCCTCAGGCGGCAGCCCGCCCCGGTACCCGAAGGAGACGATCTGTATCTCCAGCTCGCGTTCCTTGCCCAGAAGATAGGCGATCAGGATGTTCCAGAGCTGCGCCGTTGTCGTCGTAGACGTATCGATGATAAAGTCGGCGATGGAGAACATCGGCTCAAGCAGCCGTCGTTCATATTTGATCAGGTCCTCAATCGGCCCCTCCACCTTGCCCGCGAGCGGATGCTTGCGCCGCGTCTCCTGGAACCGCTTGATCAGTACGGCGGTCGACGCGTCGACGAGGATGACGCGGCAGCGCACATCGGGGCTGAACGCGGCGATGGCGTCGCGCAACGCCTGAAAGTTCTGTACGGTGCGCACGTCCGCGCCGATGGCGACCTTGTCCATCCCGCCCTGCTGCCCGCGGCACAACTCCGCAAATTTAGGGATGAGGTCGGGAGGTATGTTGTCCACGCAGTAATAGCCGATATCCTCAAGCAGGTCGAGCGTTTTGCTCTTTCCCGCGCCGGATATGCCGGTGACAATAATGAGTTCCACTTAGGCTTCTCCTATTACCCGAATTTCCGATTCCAGCTCCACGCCGAACTTACGGAAAACGGCTTCACGAATGGTTTCGATCAGGCGGATCACGTCGCCGCAGGTGGCGTTGCCGGTGTTTACGATAAAGCCGGCGTGCTTGTCGCTGACGCGCGCGCCGCCGATCTGATAGCCCTTCATGCCGCTGTCCTCAACGAGCCTACCGGCAAAGAATCCGGGCGGTCGCTTGAAAACGCTGCCGGCGCTGGGCATGTCGAGCGGTTGTTTTTCAGCGCGCAGACGGGTATACTCATTCATCTTGGCCGTGATTTCAGTGCTGTCGCCCTCGGTCAGGGTCAGCACGGTTTTGACAATAACGAAGTTGGTATCGCGGAATACGCTTTTGCGGTAGCCGAACTGATGTTCCTCCCCCTTCATGGTTTTAAGCCGCCCCTCGTCGTCGACATATTCGGTCTCGGTGACGACGTTGTCCATGTTCCGGTTGTACGCGCCCGCGTTCATGTACACCGCGCCGCCGACGGTGCCGGGTATGCCGTAGGCGAACTCAAGCCCGGCGAGCGAGTAGTTGCGGGCGAGATTTGCGGCCTTAGCGATGGGCGCGCCGGCCCAGGCCTCAATGGTGTTCGTACCGGAGACGGAAACGCGGCGCAGACGGTCGGTCATAATGACAAGGCCGCGCACGCCCTTGTCGCGCACGAGGATATTCGAGCCGTTGCCGATCACGGTCAGCGGCGTGTCCGTCGTTTTGCAGATACGGGTCAGATCGCAGATTTCACGCCGGCGCGTGGGGTAGGCGACGACGTCTGCCACGCCGCCGATCTGGAAGGTGGTGTGCCGCTGCATGGGCTCATTGACAAGGTAGAAAATGCCGTTATAAGCGAGGTAGTCGATAACATATCTGAGGTCAACCATCGGAATGTTCCTCCGTGATGTTTTATTGTAGTGGCTGCCGCTGCTGCAGAAAATCGAGGAAAGCGTCAAGCGAAGCGTTGAGTATCTGTTTTTCCGGAATGCCAGCGGCCTCGGCGCAGAGGACGGCGTCCGCCACGTCGCCGACGCTGGTACAGAAGTGCGCGTCGGACGAGAGCACGACCGGCACTTCGTATTTTTTGCAGAGCCTTGCGATTTCGTAACAGTTTTTGGTGCTGCCTTGGCGCACATGGAACGAATGGCTGTTGATTTCAACGACCTTGCCGTATTCCTTGAACGCCTTCACGCCGGTTTCAAAGTCAAAGGCATACCTTTCCGCGCCGCAGTGGGCGATGATGTCCACATACGGATTTTTTGCCACGTTGAGCCATGTGCGCGTGTGCGTCTGCGTATCAGCGGGCTGGTATACGGGGAAGTGGATGCCGGCGAGCACAAGCTGAATGCTTTTGCGGCAGCGGTCGACCGGCAGGTCGAGGTTGCCGTCCGCGTCAAGCACATTGGATTCTATGCCCGGAACAAGCCGGATCCCGTCTATCTGTTCAGGCAGATTGTACAGAGAATTGAAATGCCACAGGTGCGGCGCGTCGGGCAGGGAAGGTCCGTGATTTGTCATGCAGATGCCTTTCAGCCCGATTCTTTTGGCCCAGGCGGCGTTTTCCCACAGCGTGCTATATGCATGGGTGCTCGCCGAGGTATGCGTATGCGTGTCTATTTCGATCCGGATCATGCGTTCTCCTTAAAATTGCTGAGTAGTCTTTTGTTCAGTTCAATCGCAGCGTCATAGCCGAGCATGCGCTGGCGCTGGTTCATCGCCGCGACTTCGATAACGACGGCAAGGTTCCGCCCGGGCCGCACCGGTACGGTGAGCATGGGCACCTTCAGGCCCAGGATTTCCGTCTCCTGGTGTTCGAGGCCGAACCGGTCGTACTGTTTGTTTTCGACCCAGTTTTCAAGTTCAATAACAAGGTCGATTTTTTCCACTTCCTTGATTGCGCCCATGCCGAACAGGTTTTGGACATTGACCACGCCGATGCCGCGCAGCTCGATAAAGTGGCGGATAATGGCGGGCGCGCTGCCGAGCAGGGTGATGCTGGATACGCGCTTGATCTCCACCGCGTCGTCGGCGATCAGCCTGTGTCCGCGCTTGATCAGTTCGATCGCAGTCTCGCTCTTGCCGATGCCGCTGTCGCCGCGCAGCAGGATCCCCTGGCCATAGACCTCGACCAGACCGCCGTGAATGGTGATTCGGGGCGCAAGCTCCTTGTTGAGATAGGCGTTGAGCGTGGACGTAACGTAGGAAGTCGCGTCCTGGCTGCGCACGAGCGTCACGCCGTATTCCTTGGCGAGTTCAAGCATCTCCGGGAAAATATCCATGCCCCGCGTCACAATGACAAGCGGGATGCGCCGCTTGAACACGCCGCGCACCGCCTCTTTGCGCGCGTCGGAGTCCAGCGTTGCGAGGTAGGCCATCTCCACCCGTCCGAACAGCTGAATGCGGCGGTTGTCAAAGTAGGCGAAGAACCCGGTCAGCTGCAGACTGGGCCGGTTGAGATCGGTGCTGGAAACCGGTAGGTCGAACCCGCCCCGCGGGATGTAAATGTGCTCCATGGGAATCTCACGCAGGATTTTTTTTACGGGAATGGTAAATTTTTTATCCAATCGGCAGGCTCCTTTCGGGGCGGATAGCGCATATCCGTTTGCGGGCGCGAGCACCCGGCGTTTGCCGCCAGTTATTTATATTTATTATACTATAAAACAGCCCGGTATACAAATATATTTTCTTATAAAATAAAAAGGTTGTATTTTGCGGTAAAGAGTGCTAACATGAAAAAAATATAATTTAAAGAAGGTAGTCTCATGGAAAAAAGATTCAGCACAGATCCTATCACCGTTATCCCTCCTGCATGGAAGCCGGATTATTCGTTTGACAAGGATTCGTTTGTCAACGCGATAGATCTTATAAAGAGCTATGACAAATTCGCGCTGTATTTCGGCTGCACCGCGTCGGAGGGGCATGCGTTTAGCCGAGAGATGCTTCTGGACACGGCGAAGCTGTTTGCCGATCAGATGAAGGGCTATTCGCACCATTATTTTGTGGGCCT
>USJY01000005.1 GCA_900555065.1 uncultured Eubacteriales bacterium | reverse complement strand
CGCGTTAATCCTCACTCCTGAGGGTGAAATTATACTAAAGTACGCCAAGAGAATGCGCGCGATGTACGATAAACTAAAAGCATCGATAGCGGAAGCCGGTAAATATCTGACAAAGCTCCGGATCGGAATTACGCATACAGCGGAAAGCAACGTAGTAGCTGAAGTTTTGGCAAAATTCAGCAATGAAAATCCAGGCGTTATCATAACTGTTATCACAGATACTATAAAAAATCTTTATGCAATGCTGGAAAACTATGAATTGGATTTGGCTATCGTTGAAGGCAAACCGACAAATTCTGAGCTGAACTCTCTGATGCTGGACACGGACTATCTTGTATGCGTCGTTTCCGTTGAAAATCCTCTGTCCAAAAAGGCGATGATTACGCTGCACGAACTCCAAAAAGAAAAGATGATTCTCCGCCTTCCAAAATCCGGTACAGTAAACCTGATCGTATCCCATCTCGCCAGTATCAACAAAGCCATCGATAATTTCAATGTTATATTGGAAGTGGACAATATCGCCACAATAAAAGATCTCATCCGTAAAAACCTGGGCGTTTCCATCCTTCCAATCAGTACGTGTATGGACGAGCTTCGCAAGGGTAAGATAGCTGTGCTTCCCATAGAGAATTTGAGTATGGTGCGTGAGACAAATATTGTATACCAGAAGGATTTCTCTCATACGGAGATTTTACAGGATATTATGGAACTTTACAGGCAAACGGCTAAAACACAAAATCAGAATCTGTAGTATGACGGAAAGAAATGGTTGGATCTCGCCGCTACATCCGGCATAATGTTTGACTTTACGCGCATTATGGCCAAAACAACAGCGGAGGTGCCTTTCATGTTTGAATTAATTCAGGTTTCAAAAAACAGCTTTTACATACAGAGTCCGTCAAAAATTGGGCTTGTTCGGCTGAACGACACGCATGTCTGTCTGATAGACAGCGGAAGCGATAAGGAGGCGGGGCGCAAAGTCCGGCAAATTCTAGATGCCAATGGCTGGCAGCTGACAGCGATTTTTAATACCCATTCCAACGCGGACCATATCGGGGGCAATAAGTATCTGCAAGGGCAGACCGGCTGTAAAATCTATGCACCGGGCGTTGAATGCGCTTTTACAAGCTACCCTGTTTTGGAACCGTCTTTTTTGTACGGCGGTTTCCCGCCGGAGGATTTGCGCCGCAAATTTCTGATGGCGCAGGCAAGTTGCGCGGAACCGCTTACATCAGAAGCGCTGCCTGCCGGATTTGAATGGATTCCTTTGCCCGGGCATTTTTTTGATATGGCAGGCTTTCGCACACCGGATAACGTAGTGTATCTGGCGGATTGTGTGTTAAGCAGGGAAACGCTGGATAAGTATCGAATAGGTTTCATTTACGATGTTGGCGCATATCTTGACACTTTGCGGATGATAAAGACTTTACAAGCGGATATATTCGTGCCCGCACATGCAGACGTAACGGATAAGATAGCAGACCTGGCCCAGTACAACGAGGAGAAGGTGTACGAAATCGCCGGTCATATTGTCAAGCTGTGCGGCAGACCGTTGTGTTTTGAATTGCTATTGCAAAAGCTTTTTTCAGATTATGGTCTGAAAATAAATTTTGAACAATATGTGTTGATTGGCAGCACAGTACGTTCTTATCTGGCCTGGCTGAAAGATACCGGCAAGCTGACCACGCGCTTTGAAAACAATCTATTGCTCTGGGAACGGGCTTAAGCCGGCTGCTTTCACATTGACATCTTGCAAATAGTTATATGCATACGCGCCCCATACTGGCGTTTTTCGAAGATATGCTCGCGTAAATTAAGATTGTCCGCGTCCGCAGCAAATTCTGGCCATTTGCTTTTCCTGATGCGAAACGGCCAAACCCTAACGTAACGACAGGACGATAGCAATGCCGTCCTCCCCCGCAGCGTTTTCAGGGGATTTTTAGCTTTTATACATAAGCCTCTGGACCTTTGACGCCCCCATCTATTCAACGTCCCTCCTGATAGCCGGGAATGGCAAGTATCACTCCGTTTCCTAGATAAATCTTCATTCGTCTGATACCCTCCCCTGCTTTTTTCTATTCCTGTTAGTAAATTTCAGGCAAACAGGAAACTTTGTCTATTTTCGCTCTGCGCAGCAAAACGCAGCCAGGCAGGAACTTATTTACCCATTTTGCAATTACTGGATAAGTAGGATTAATGCGTTTACTCTATCACAAAAAATTAGAGCTGGATACAATTTCATTTGTATCCAGCTCTAACGCAATATGCGCTTTTGCTGTAAAGCTTATTCCGTTTTACCCATTGCAATGTCCCGAATGATCTTACCCGCCATAATATATCCCATGACAGGCGGGACAAAAGAAGCGCTGCCCGGCGCGGCGTGCGCGGTCATTTCCCCTTCGCCGGCTGCTTGGATCGGCTGTTCGTCAGAATAAACGACATTTAGTTTTTCGATATTTCGCTTTTTCAGTTCTCGTCTCAATATGCGAGCTACCGGACATACTCTTGTCTCATAGAGATCCGCTATCTGAAAACGCGCAGGGTCCAGTTTATTCCCGGCGCCCATTGCGCTTATGATGGGTGTTCCGGCTTCATATGCGTTCTGGATCAGCAGAATTTTACTCTTAATGGAATCAATCGCATCGGCTACATAATCTATACCTTGCAAGTCAAGCGCCGCCTGTGTCTGCTCAGCATAGAACATTTCGTATATGTATACCCGGCAGTCCGGGTTGATCTCGTAGATCCGGTCGCGCATACAGGCGGCTTTGCTTTTTCCTACATTCCGCCGAGTCGCAATGAGCTGCCGGTTTATGTTTGTTATATCGATCACATCGTGGTCTACGATGCTGAGCGCGCCTATGCCACCGCGCACCAGCGCCTCGGTAAGCGCACAGCCCACACCGCCGATACCTACGACGGCGACATGCGCACGCTGTAGCCGATGCATGCCGTCTTTTCCAAACAGTAATTCACTTCTGCTGAACGCTTCCATGATATTTCCTCCGTTGCATTGCTTTTTTGAGTTCTGCTCACGAGCCGTTCCCATCCACATATCCCGCAGCGATCATTTTATCAGCAATCCGCTGAAATACTGGACCCGCTGAACGATACCCGGAAGTCCCCCCCTCTACCAGTACGCAGATAATATACTGCGGATTGTTTGCCGGAAAGAAACCGGTGACCCATGTGTGCAGAACATTCTTTCCGTCTTTCACAATGCCGGTCTGCGCGCTGGAGGTTTTGACGCCGGCGCCGTAAAGGATGGGCGAAGC
Source organism: uncultured Eubacteriales bacterium (assembly GCA_900555065.1). Lineage (GTDB taxonomy): Bacteria > Bacillota > Clostridia > Oscillospirales > UMGS1783 > UMGS1783. The sequence goes on along the minus strand of USJY01000005.1, from coordinate 12,533 downwards.
GAGAACGCCAGTGCCGGAATTGGCAGTTTCACACATATATTCATGGATTTTCCGGGCTGTGGACTTTGACAAAACACGGACGTCTCTGCCCGCATAATCCGCCGGCGTGACCTCGCCATTTTCATCCGCAAACCCATAGATCAGGTTGGGGCTTTTTAGAATTCCGTCGTTGGCGATTACTGACGACATATTCATAATTTGAACGGGTGTGACCTGCAAAACACCCTGACCAATTGCAAAATTTGCAAGAGCCGCAGGAGCGGAAAGGTCCTGTAAATCCGGCAGGTTCCCAGCTTCCGTCTCATAACCTTCCCAGAAACTTGTCGATGCGCCGAAGCCGAACTTTTTTGCCATGGCAAGGATCCGTTCCGGGCCAACCTGCTGCGCAAGGTTGCAGAAGTAGGTATTGCAGCTGCTGGCAAAGGCCTGTTCCAGATTGATCTTACCGTGCCCATCCGTCTCGCCGCAGCTTATTATGTTGCTTCCCGCATCATAGAAGCCGGTGCATTCATATTCGTCCTCAAATTCAATGCCGGATTCCAGCGCCGCAGCTGTTACTACAATTTTGAAACTGGAGCCGGAACTGAAAGAAGCAAACGCCTTATTTCGCATTGCGCCGTTTTCATCATCCAGATAGGCTGCAATGTTGTACGGATCATACGTAGGACGGCTTGTCATGGCGACAATATCGGCCGATTCCACCTCCTGCACAAGCACGGCGCCCGATTCGACCAGCTCGTCTGCCGCCTGTTCGGCAATCTTTTGAATGCCCTCGTCCAGTGTGAGTACAACGCCGGATTTCGGATAAGCCGGACTTCCTTCGAACGTAAGGCCTATGCCGGACAGAGCCCGCCGGACGCCGTCGACGGAAAAGACGGCGCTGTACCCGGTTTGGTCGGAAAACAGGTAATCGTCAAACAGCGCTTCGATACCACTTACGCCGTGGCCGTCCGCATCTATATAACCGATTAAGTTCTGCGCGGGATTGTGTTCGCTGTAACGGGATATCTCCTGCAGGGCCGTAATTCCACTGCCGGATATAGCCTGGCTTAAGCTTACCTTGAACGGCCGCCCGGTCTGTACTTTTTCCTGCAGGCTTTCCTGGCTCTCCAGTCCATAGCGGTAGAGCAGAGTCCGTGACTGTTCGTCTAGCGAGAGCGGATCGACGAGCGCGGCGCTGGTATAGTTATCCCCTACGAGCGGCGTCATGTTTCGATCGTAGATGGTGCCGCGCATACCGTTTATTTCAACGCGCAGTCCGCGGCTGCCGTAGAGCGGAACATATGCCGCCAGTTCTCTGCCGTCCACTATATTATACAGGTTGCAGAATGTGCCCAGAAAAAATAGAATAACAATAAAATACAAGAAAAGCATCCGTTTGCGCATCATTCGACCCCCGATCGTGTGAATTCATCACTTTAGTATTCACAGAAAATTCGGGTTTCATGCGAATAGATGCAGGTCCGTTCCCTGCCGGGCGGCTATTTATAAATCAGTTTGCTTTCGCAAAAAAGTACCTTTTGGCAAAACTTTGGGAATGTCCATATAAAACGGCATCTGTGCATGCGGCGTAGAAAAAATTGGCCTGCCTTCCGCGTCCGTCATTCCTTTTGCCTGGAAAGAAAACGGCTCGGCATGGGGAGCCAATGCCTCCAGCCAATCCCCCTGTTTAATTTTATTGCGCTGTGTGCAGGCTGTCAGGCCGCGAATCGCATCGTAGCCGACAACCCGTGCGGCAACTTCCCAGTCCCGGATATAAGCCGCATTCTCATACTGCTGTCCGCTTCCATCCGGATTGTCAAAAAAGAAGCCCGTATGGTAAGCGCGGTGGCTGACCTTGCAGGTTTCCGCATAGTAGCTGTCCAGATTTTCCATATAGATATTGAGGTCTTCGACACAGGCGTCAATGGCGCGCCGGTATGCGGATACAATGCTCGCGACATAGTATTCGGATTTAATGCGTCCTTCAATCTTGAAGCTGTTGACGCCCGCCATCATCAGCTCCGGCAAATGCCGGATCATATTCAGGTCTTTCGCGTTGAGAATAAAGGTCCCCGTGTCCGTCTCCAATACCGGGTAAAAGTCGCCCGGCCGCCGCTCTTCCATCAGCGCGTATTTCCAACGGCAGGAATGGGCGCAATCCCCTAAATTGGAGCTGCGTCCGGTGAGGTAATTGCTCAGCAGGCACCGGCCGGAATGCGATACGCAGACTGCGCCGTGCACAAAGGTCTCCAACTCCAGCGACTCTGGAACGCGCCGGCGGATTTCAGAGATTTCCAGCAGAGAAAGCTCCCGCGCCAGTATGATACGTGACGCGCCAAGCGCCATCCACTGCATACACGCCGCATAATTGGAGACGCTGGCCTGCGTGGAGACATGCACTTTTAGTCCCGGCGCGTGCTCCCGCACCAGGGCGAGCGTGCCGAGGTCGCTTAGAATACAGGCGTCGATTCCGGTCTGCGCCGCAGCGGCGATAAAGTCCGGAAACTCGGCAAGGTCCCTATTTCGCATAAAGCAGTTGCAGGCGAGATATACGGCCTTGCCATAGCTCTTAGCATAGTCTACGCCTTTAGCAAGATCGTCCAGCGAGAAGTTTTCGCATGCGGTACGCAGGGAGTACGCTTCGCCTCCCGTATAGACCGCGTCTGCGCCGTAATCGATCGCTGTGCGCAGCTTTTCCAGGTTGCCGGCGGGCGCCAGCAGTTCATATTGAGCGTTCATAGGTTCTCCTTCCGGATTGGTGAAGAAAAGGGGTAGGCGCAATCGGCACGCCTGCCCCCCTTTTGTTTTCTCTGGCTGCGGTTCAGTTGCCGGATTCTGCAGCAAGCTGTTCCGCCTCTTCATCCGCTTTTTGAATGTTTTCCTCATGCTCGGCATAGGTCTTGCCGAAATAATGGCTGCCGTCCGGCCTTGCAACAAAGAAAAGATAGTCGGTATCATCCGGATAAATGGCCGCGCGGATGGCGGCGATACCGGGGTTGGAAATGGGCGCAGGCGGCAGCCCGGGATGGATGTAGGTGTTGAACGGGCTGTCAATTTGCGTATCCTCATACGAGAGCACTTCTTTGTGCTCCGGCAGCACATACTGCACGGTTGCGCAGGACTCCAGTTTCATCCCCTGGTCCAGGCGATTGTGGAATACGGAAGATACAATGGGAAGCTCGCTTTCCTTTTGCCCTTCCTTCTCTATGATGGACGCGAGAATCATGGTTTCATGGAAATTGCCGCCGTTTATTGCGACCTCTTCCCGAAGATTGGCCGTCTTTTTATCAAAGTTATCAAGCAGGCGGACGATTACTTCTTCGGGCGAGTCATCGAGGTAGATTTCATAGGTGTCGGGATAGAGGTATCCTTCGAGGCGGTAATCCACCCACGTCATATCCGGGGTGATGAAGTCAAAATCGTACTCGGCTTCGTTGATCGCGTAAAGAATCTCATCGCGCGTTCCAATTCCGAGTTCCTCAAGCATGGCGATGATCTGCTCCGCATTCATGCCCTCTTTAATCGTAATATCGGTCGTCTCGCGCACGACCTGCTGCGTGGTGAGCTGCTCGATCAGCTCGTCATAATTCATTTTCCTGTTCAGGTGAAACGTGCCGTACTGGAATACGATGTCCTTGCCGCGAATATAGAAACGAAATACGTATTTGCTTCCAATCACGTCGTTTTCCTCCAGTACGGACGCAATTGTAGACGCTGAAGAACCCTGCTTTATCTCAACATCCACAACTTCATCCTTCCGAAAGGTCGCGTTTTTTTCCGTTGCATAGTATATGTATACCCCGCCAGCCAACAATCCGACAATTAGGATAAATGCGATGAGCCCCTTCAATGCTCCGTTCATAGATACCCTCCCTAATTTTATTTAGACAACCGTCTTTTCTGTAATCTTTCGGTTTTGCGCGAGTTTTTGCAACGACCGCGTGAAAACGCAGTCACCGAATATAGAGAAGCGCATATGATAATATTGAATAAAAGATGAGGTGATAAACAATGTGTAATCTGTTTCAAGACAATGATTGGCTCTGGGTTATTCTGATTCTCATAGTTGTCTGGTTCCTGGCCTGCAACAACGACTGCGACTGCGGATGCAACAACAACTGCGGCTGCAGATAACACAAAGCGCCTATACCCGGCAATACATGTAGTCCATATAGAATAACGAGGAACCGCCTGTCCCGTACCAAGCCAGTACGGGACACTTTTTTATCTATAATACATTATAGAGCCTGAGAATGTTTTTTGCAACCCATACCGCGATAAAGATAATCATTCCTACGGGGAAATACCGTGAAGTATCGCGCCGGAGTTCTGTTGGCTTCAATTTTTTATAAAAGGGCTCAATACAGAGCAAAAAAAGAAACACGCTGAGAAGGAATATCGCAGCCCCTACAATGACGAAGTATCTGTCCAGGCCGATCTCGACAAATTTCTGTCCGAACAGCAGTATACTGCCCGCGAGCATATTGTTCAGAAAATGCGCGATCATAGCCGGATAGACGGACTGAAACGTAACGGTCAATAGCCCGTAGACAAAGGCGGCAAACAGCGGGCCGAGAAAATTCGTAAGCGACGAATGGAGCATGGCAAAGATCAGCGAAGTCAGGAGCAGGCCGCGAAACAGGCTCTTGTGCTGCAGCGTGGACAGCAGCGCACCATGTACAAACAGCTCTTCCAGAATCGCAGGCGCGACGACGACGGCAAGAAACGGCGCGAAGGGATCGGCCGTTACCTGGTTGAATACATCTGTCACAGTGGGCTGCATTGCGGCTGGAAGCGGCAGGTTTATCACCAGCAGATTCAGCAGGACGCTGCCAAAGGTCGCAGTCATCGCGCCGAAAAGCGTAGCGGGAAGCCAACGCATCCGGTATGTCCGCAGTCGAAAAAACTCGCGCGCTTTCGCCTGCTGCACGCGCATGAGGATATATGCGGGCAAAAGAAATAGGAAGACCTGAACCGCGAACAAAATATAGTATTGATTCTCCTGAGAGGTCTGGAGCAGCGTGTCTCCGATAAACTCGAATGCGGTGAGAAGGGCGAAAACAGCGAGCGCCAGAAAACAAGCCAGGTTGGATTTAATTTTTTTCTGCACGGTACGCCACCCCCTGTTCCGTAACCACAAGATCCATCTTCACGTCCCATGGCCCGGCGGGCAGGGACGGATATACGTAACTTGAATAGGCGATGCCACAGCGCACCGCACCAATGCCAGACAAAACGCGGTCATAATAACCTTTGCCCCGCCCCAGACGAATTCCCGCAAGGTCGAACGCAAGGCCGGGAACCAGTATAAAATCTATGCTCTCTTCAGGGATGGGAAGCGCCTGCTTCGGATCAGGCTCCAGAATTCCAAAAGCGCCGCGGACAAAGCGATCCCCTTCCCGCACGGCAAAAAAACGAAGCGCGGCAGCATGCTTGTCACAGAGGGGAAAACACACTGTTTTCCCCTCTGCAAGCGCTGTGTGAAACAGCGCGGAAATGTCCGGTTCGTTGCATATTGGAGAATATAAAGCGACCCTCTCCGCCGCCCGGTATGCCGGATAACCCTGCACAAAGCGAACAATCGACGCGTCCATCGCCGGTCGAAGTCCCGGTCCGGGCAGGGTCCGCTCTACGCGAAGGCGAAACGCGGCTTTCTGGTCCGAAAGGCTCATGCGAGCAACATGCCGGCGGCCACTTCAGCCGCCGCTGCCTCGCCTTTGAGCGCCATAAGCAGGGCCAGCGCAAACTCCATGGCGGTACCGGGGCCTTTTGAGGTGATGATGTTTCCGTCCCGGACAACGTTATCTCCGCTCAGCTGCGCGCCTGTAAGCGCACCTTCACATCCGGGATAACAGACAGCCCGGCGGCCCTGCAGTACGCCGGCTTGGCCCAATACCATAGGCGCGGCGCAGATGGCGGCCACCCATTTCTCCGCCGCCATGCATTCTCCGATCAGCCGCGCCACCGTCGCGCTCCTGCCAAGGTTATCCGTGCCCGGCTGACCGCCGGGGAGCACGATCATCTCAATCCCTTCGTCCGCTGCTTCCGTGTCGGCAATATCGGTTTCAATACGCAAGCCGTGCGTGCCAGTGATACTGCGGGAACCGATCCCAACCGTAGCGACGTCTACTCCGCCGCGCCGCAGCACATCCACAATGGTAACCGCTTCGATTTCTTCAAAACCGTCTGCAAAAAATACATAGACCATACTATCGCTTCCTTTCTAATTGAGCATCATGTTCATATATCCGAGCCCGCCCGCTGACCGGGCGGAGTTGAACTGACATAGCATTCCGTTTCTCATACGCATTGCGTTGGGCAGGCAGCCGGCGGGAGTATGCATGGACAGGCTGGTTGTCCCTGGGAATTCGGCTTTCAGTGCGGAAAATAGGCCTTCAAGCGCCGTCTTCGTAAGAGGGGCGGCCGATATGCATTCGTCCACAATGATCTGATCCTGCGCGCGCCTGCAGAAAAGATACTTGTTCTGATCCCACAGATACAGGCGTCCGTAGCCGGCATATTCTTTCAAAACGAGCGCATAACTGTCCGCATCCTGCAAAACGAGATCGGGTCGGGTGCTGGCAAACGCGTTGTAAACAGGCAGAACAGGTCCCGCATCAGTAAGCGGCGCAAGCCGGGCTGGAACGGTATCCGGCGGCGAGTCTGTCAGCAAAAGCGTATCCTGGTAAAAAAAATCCCGGTAACCGTGCTTTTCATAATATGCATACAGGGATTGGGATGCCGGGATTAAAACCGCGCCCGCGTCGCCTGCGCGCCGCATTTGACTGTGCGCCGCCTGTAGCATAGTCGCCATAATCCCCGCGCCGCGGTATGCAGGCCTGGTTGCCGCGCCGCATACATAGCCAACGCGGGCAGCCTTCCCCTGCAGTATCATCCGGCGGGATGGGAAAAAGAGCATGGCTGCGACTTGCCAGTCCACCATCGCGATCAATGCGCGGGCAGGCGTATACACATGGGAAAAAAACAGATTGATATACGCTTCGCAGTCACCGAATATTTCTGCCCACATAGAACGCAGGACCGGCAGATGGACCGGATCGGCAAATTGTATGTGATAACTGCACTGTTGCATTTTTTACTCCTGTGTCACATGCTTTGCAGTAAAACGCTCTATCAGATACGCCGGATGATAGGAAAGCTTGGATTTGCGCAGTCCTTCAATCCCGATATCGTCTTCACGGTTGATATACGCATACCCGGCGCACGCATATTTGGCAAACAGGTTGTTTATGACGGAATACACCCCATCCGCCGCATCGAGTCCTTTTTCTATATGGATGACAAAAGTATTGCTGTTGAGCGGACGGCCGGCAGTAAATGCGCATACGCCGCTTGGTCCTCGGAGCAGTCCGCCGATCAATCCCAGCTCATCAAAATGATTGAGCGCCTCATTGACTGCGATGCGTTCGTCATGATAATCGCCGTCGCGACCCTCAAGCCATTTGTAATAAGCGTTTTTACAGTCGACGATATTTTCCATCGTAATGGGTTCAAACAGGGTGCTGTCCCCCACCTCGCGGTAAAACTTGCTGATATGGTTGCGCTTGCCGTGATATTTCCGGCCCGACAGGCTGATCAGGTCGCCTGCATTGTATATGTACTCATATGCGTCGCGTTCAGGCGTATACAGAAACTGTCCGGGGAACAGGCTTTCCAGCGTCTGTTTCTGTTCCGCGCTCATCAGGCTTATACGATAGGGATGGCCGGCCGCATGCGCCATGATCTTCCGGATGGCGCCGGCCTTATCTGCAGCGCCTGCGGGAAAGAAATAATAGTGCATGCCGTTGTATACGTTTCGGATAAATAAAGCACCGTCCTCTGCCGCAAAAGCCGTATGATAGTGCTGCCGCCAGATGAACAGGTTTGTAAACGCGTATTCACAGCTTTGGTAGTCGCTCTGCGCGGTGTATTTCTCAATTTCAGGCCTGTCTGTAATCTTTATCGGATGGAATTCCAGCATAAAGATCTTTCACTCTCCTCAGTATCTCTGCATGGATGTGCGATATGGGTCGCGCCAAGCCGTCTTCCGCGCAGCGGATTCGGGTCCATCCGAACTTGTCGCAGGCGTAATTCGCCGCTTCAGAGCAAGCGCGCAGGTAATCGATATTCTTTTCATGAATATCGCGTCTGGCCATGTCGCCCTGATCTCGCAGGGACATCAGCTTCATGACCGCGTCTACCGGCATATCCAAAAACAGTACAAGGTCGGGCCTGGGCAGACCTAATTTACAGTATTCCAGGTCGTCCACCCATTCCAGAAAATCGTCCCACTCGGCCCGAGGGAGCTTGACAGTCTGGTGAATCATATTGGAATTGACATAGCGGTCCGCAAGAATGGAAACGCCTGTATACAGGCGCTCTCCCCAGCTGCGTTTAAATGAAGCGTAACGGTCCACGGCAAAAAAAAGGGATGCTGCGTACGCATTTACATCCTGCGGATCGCTCCCGAACTGACCGGACAGATACATGCGAAGCGGTGCGGAACTATCTGATCCATAATCTGGAAAACTGATTTTTTCCACGCTTAGCTCACGCTTTACAGCGCTGAACAATAGATTGCTCTGCGACTCTTTGCCGCTGGCGTCCACGCCGTCTATTACAATGAGTTTGCCGCGCTTCTCATCCTGTTTCAATCGTCCCATCCCATCCAGAAAATTTATTTTATTTATTTTACCATAGAATTAAGACAATGGCAATTCTTTTGTCAAAACATGTTGTTTAACTGCATTGCAAAAAAGCTTGAATGCTACGTATCAGTTTTGTAATAACAGGCAGCTCCCTGCGCGGCGCCGCTTCATTCGCATTTGCGTCGTTCTTTCGTTACAAGACTTCTGCGCGCTCTGGTTGCATGTAGTCCGTGCGAAAGAGCGAACATTTACGGCTGAACCGGCGCATGCAAGCCAGGCGCGCTACGGTTTTCACATAAGACTGATTGCTTTTTGATTCTATACTGGGCTTATTCGTTCCATATCGCCCGCAAAAGTGACTATTTTGTATACACGTCCCGCATAATGCTGCCGTCGCTGATTTCAATGACACGGCCGGCGCTGCGGGCCTGAAAGCTGTTGTGCGTTACCATAAGGATCGTATAACCGCTCTGGGAGAGTTCCTTGAGTAGTCCCATCACCAATTCGCCGGACTTTTTGTCAAGGTTACCGGTGGGCTCGTCCGCCAAAATGATTTTCGGCCGATTGACCATGGCCCTTGCAATGCATACGCGCTGCATCTGACCGCCTGAAAGCTCAGAAGGACGATGGTGCATCCGTCCGCTCAGGCCGACGCGCGCAAGCGCCGTCTCCGCCATGGGAATACGTCTGCTGCGCGGGACGCCTGCATAGATCAACGGCATGACGACGTTTTCCAGCGCAGTAAGGGAGGGGTCCAGGTTAAAGTTCTGAAATATGAATCCAATGACCTGATTGCGGTATCGGGACATGCGGGTATCGTCATAGCGGCGAATATTTTCACCTTCATACAAAAAAACGCCGCTGTCCGGCCGGTCCAGCCCGCCGACGATATTCATAAAGGTGGACTTTCCTGACCCGGACATGCCGAGAATGGCGACAAATTCTCCTCTATATATGGATAAATTGATATTCTTAAGCGCGTAGATCCGGTCCTCCCCGTTTTCATATACCTTGTTCACATTTCTGAAAACCAAAAGTTCTTCGGCCATTTTTCCACCCTGTCCACACGTCGTTTTAAAATTTTCATTTCGTATATTTATCATAACCAACGGCAATAAATTCATTCTGAAATTCACTTGGCATGTTCAGGCTATTTTCTCTTCTTTTCGGAGTAAATCATCGTTCTCATAAAAATTCAAACAGGCGTTTACAGATGAAAAATCGCGTAATGACGCAGGCAAATGAACGTTGATCGGCAAAACATTTGCATAGCATGCGAATAGAAGCGGTAACCGCTGCGATGAGACGTTATGTTTTTGCGTATCAGAGCACAAAGGAATTATGTATATCAGAAAGCTTTGCGGGGCATTTCTTCGTATAAATCAAAAGCCGAAAGCGCATACCTGCCGAAGAGCATAGGCTTTGTGCATATGTGTAAAACAATATCCGAACATAAAAGAAGAAGCGCCGGGATCAGAGAGAGCGGTCGGCACTTCCCTTTGGATCTTTGCTTGTGTGACAAAAGGAGAAAGCGAAACGGCCTATGATTTCCGGAGATGGAAACCTAACGCTGCGATATTGTCTAAGCCACATGAAAAAGATATTTTCGGCATTTTGCCGGAGAGAGCTGAACCCACGAACTCGCATAAAGTTGATATAGCGACAGCAAGCCGTTGTGAGGGCGTTTACGACTAAACTGGCGAGCTCGAGCGCGACTTTTTGCGAAAGATGCGGAACAGTGAGCGGGCGACTGTGTTTTATGAAATAAAAAATCAGTCCGAGCGTGACTTGTTCCGACGTGAAGGAACTACAGAGATATGATCCTATCCATTTATCCCGTACATATGAGTCTGACTTGAACATGAGGCCGATTTTACCGTATGTAAAAAATGGAAGCGTTTACAACGCCATAGTAAGCTTTGTGAAACGAGGCGACGGACGTACTTGAAGAGCAGGAATGTATTACGTCGAAATGCAAAAGCATGTCCTATATTTTTCTTTTAATCCTGAGCCATGCCGGGCGACGGCGCGTCGCGCGGTCAAGCCGTGGGAAATATTAAATATAGTTATATCAGGCAAATTCGGGTATATTTGCGGTCTTATTTCTTGATCAGGGGAATCTGGTTTTTATCAGGTCTATCTGCCGTTTTGCGGCAAAGACGGAGCGGCGCCGCTCTTGCCGCACCGCTCCGTTTCATTACATAATCTCCTGTAAAAACTGCCCTTTGTGTCCTGTAACGCAAATTTGATCTGCGTCTGCACTATGTCGGTTTTGCTTATCGACGCTCGTTATCTGCAGCGCCTGCACTGATTCTCAGGCCTGGGGTCGCAGCACGGGGGTTCCGGCTCACGGCACGGGCAAGCCGAGATGGCGTTGTCAAACGCCTGAATCTGCGGGGGCGCAAACTCATCGGTCGGGAAACTGATACGCCGGAAGAAGGAGCAGGGATCCTCTTCCTCGCCGCATGCGCATTCTTTTTCGGGGATGTAGAAGTCATAAGACGGAATCAGCAGCTGTGCGTCTCTCTCCAGGCGAATGATGGAGAACAGACCAATCGTGATAAACAGCTTATTGCCGTTCGGATCGTCTACGAGCTCGCCGTCGAAGCAGTTGCAGATATTTTCATGCAGGCATGTAATATCCATGTCGCAGCAGCCGCAGCAGCAGCGTTTCGGCCTGGTCATTTGCAGTATGGGCCGTAGCGATGGCATCTATCCCCTGCTCTTGCAGCTGCGCAAAGGCCGTGTAGCGCAGACGGCGCGCCCAGTCCTCCCCGGCGTGTGCCGGGGGCGAGGCCAGCTCTGCTGCATGGAACACCCGCAGCGGCACGCCCAAGCGGGCACATTCTGCCCGCACAAAGGCCTCGTCCCGGTCGGCGCTCTGCCCGCGCAGACCGTGGTTCACATGGCAGGCAGAGAGCGTATAGCCAAACCTCGGCTGCAATTGCCGCAGCAAGAGCAGCAGCGCCATGCTGTCCGCCCCGCCGGAGACTGCTGCTGCCAGATGCTGCGGTGCGCCGGGCTGCAAAAGCCCCTCCCGGGTGCAGAAATCCTCCACCCGGGCAAGGATCGCGGCATCCATCAGCGCTTGAAGTCCACATCCATAAAGCGGGTGTGGGCACCATCCCAGCCCAGCGGCACGGTGCTGGTCTCGCCGTGACGGTTCTTTGCCACGATGCACTCGGCGGTATCGGCATCCACCTCGGCGCCGTCCGGGTTCTGGCTGGCGTAGTAGGAATCGCGGTACAAAAACAGAACGCAGTCTGCGTCCTGCTCGATAGAACCGGAGTCGCGCAGGTCAGAAAGCTGCGGGCGGTGGCTGGAGTTGTTGCCCTGCTTTTCCACCGCACGGGACAGCTGGCTCAGCGCGATGATGGGCACGTTCAGCTCCTTAGCCATGATCTTCAGGTTTCGGGTGATGGAGCTGATCTCCTGCACGCGGTTCTCGCTGCGCTGGCCGGTGGTCATCAGCTGCAGATAGTCGATGACGATCAGGCCCACGTTGGGGCGGGCAGGGTCCTGATTCACCCGGCGGATCTTGGCCTTCATCTCGGTGATGGTGATACCGGAGGTGTCGTCCATATAGATCGGTGCATCGTGCAGTTTTTCCGTAGCCAGTGCCAGATACTCCCAGTCCTCGGCGCGCAGTGCGCCGGTACGGAAGGCCTGACTGTCGATACCGGCCTCCGACGAGAGGATACGGTTGGTGAGCTGCTCCTTGGTCATTTCCAGACTGAAGATGGCCACCGGCACCTTCTGCTGCATAGCCACGCGAGTGGCAATGTTCAGCGCAAAGCTGGTTTTGCCCATACCGGGACGGGCTGCCAGAATGACCAGATCGCCGCGGCCAAGGCCGGTAAGCACGGTATCCAGCAGGCGGAAACCGGTGGGGATGCCCTTGTA
>USJY01000004.1 GCA_900555065.1 uncultured Eubacteriales bacterium | reverse complement strand
GACCCGGAAACCCGTAATCTTATCCGTATCGTCCACCCGCGCCGTCAGGAAGAGTATCGGGCAGCTGACATGGTTCCGGATCCGCTTGCAGACCTCCAGCCCGTCCATATCCGGCATGTTGATATCGAGCAGGATCATGTCCGGCTGCAGGCGCAGTTTCTCCAGCGCTTCCGCACCCGAAAGCGCGGTCAGCACGTCGTAGCCGCTCATCTCAAAATAATCGCGCAGCATGTTCACAATATCGAATTCATCGTCCACTACCAGAAGTTTCTTACGCATACCTATCCACCATATCCGTTCTCAATGCCTACAATGAGTTTTTCCCCCGAATTGTGTATAGTATGCGCTCGAAATATCAAAGTTTTATCAATGTTGGAAGCTTATTTGCACCGTTTGTGGGAACCGGCCCCACCCGGCGCGCCAAAATGGATGCCGGTCAGGCGAAGGTTGCCACGAGCCGGTGGATCGGAAGTCCCATTTCAACAAACTTCCGCTCGTACTCGGTCATAACGTTGCCGGGGCAGCCGGACGCATGCAGATCATAGCACACATCGGAAATTGACGCGCCGCGGTTCTCCAGCTCGCGCAGGCTGTATTCGAACAGGTTCCGGTTATCGGTTTTCAAGTGCAGCTGCCCGCCCGGCGCCAGAATTTGCGCATATAGCTCCAGAAACGGAGCGGCGGTAAGCCGGCGCTTTGCGTGCCTGTCCTTGGGCCAGGGGTCTGAAAAATTCAAATAGATACGGCCGACGCTGCCCGGCGCGACCATCTCCGCCAGCGCGCGTACGTCGCAGCAAAGATACCGGACGTTTTCCCGGCCTGCCTGCTGCGCTTTTTCCATCGCCATCACAAGCACTTCCGGCACCCGTTCCACGCCGATAAAGTTTATATCCGGACACTGCTGTGACAGCGCGCATATAAATCCGCCCTTGCCGCAGCCCAGTTCCATATGTACTGCGTTTTTGTTCCCAAACACCTGGCCAAAGTCCAGCCCGCCTGACTGCGGCGGCTCGATGAGATATCCGGCCACCCGCGCGCGGCGCGACTCCAGGTTCTTCATCCTGCGTACCCGCATACGCACGTCTCCTCCTGTGTCGTTTTTTATAACTAATAGTATAACGCAATCGAAAAAAAGTGTAAAGCACAAATACAGCGGGGCGCGGACTGTATTTCCGCGCCCCGCTCCTCCGCTGCCGGTCTTTATGCGCTGCAAATCCCGGTCAGGCCGTAAGCGTGCCCTGTTCCGTCTCGATCAGAATCTGAAGCATTTCCTCTACGCCCGTCTGTGCGTTGACGTATACCAGGATATGCCGCTCGTCCGGCGTTTCGGTCACAAACTCATAGCACAGCACTTCGTTTTTGCCGTCGGTCGGAATGACGGCGACGCCGCGGTCAGTGACGGTCAGCCGCTTGCTGACGGATTTCTCCGCCTCTTCCATGGAAATCGCGGTCTGGGTCGCGCGGTCTTCGCGGTGCGCCATCATATACCCAAACGCTTCATAGCCGCATATCGCGCCGTCACGCATGGATACCGACACTTTTATCAGGTCGGGGTACATGGTCACGCCGTCCTGGGTATACGCGAAGTTGACGGTCAGTTCGCCGTTGGCGAGCATATAGTAGCTCTCCTCCATGCCCTCGATCCCGAGTTTTTCCAGAAAATCGCGTGCGTACCGGACGGCGTCCTCATTGCTGATGCGCACGTCGTCCGAAAGGGCGGAGCTTGTTACCTGCAGCAGATAGCCTCCGTTTTTGGTAACGGCTACGGTACGGTCTCCGACATTGAATACATAAGCCGGAATTTTGGAGGCGGTCTCATAGGCGAGTTCCACTTCGCCTTCACGTACGCCGAACCAGTCCACAACGTTTTTTTTCGCCGTATCCGCGCCGACAAGCTGTTTATCCTGCAGGAACACAGGCTCCATTTTTTCAATGTGATCGGAGAACGGGCCGTCGTATATTAATTCCGGATATCCGCTCACCTGTTCTTTGCTCACTGCAAGGTCGCTGCCCTGTCCTTCGGCGTCCGGCTGGTCGCCGGCGTGTTCGTCAATAACCGCGAGGACCTGCTGCAGGCTCGCGTTGCCGTCGTTTATTTCCGCCTGCAGGCCGCCGATATAGGTGGCCAGGCTGGAAGCTGTGTCTGCAAGCGCGTTCATGTTTTCAATTTCCTCGTCCGTCAATTCCTCTTCTCGCAGGAGTTTTGCCGAGAGGTAATAGGCGTAGTCGCCCGCTTTGGCCAGAAACGCCGACACGTCCTGCAGGTTCAGATCGTAGACGGGCATCTGTTCCAGGGCGCTTTTTGCCGCCCCCGTCTCGCGCCACACTTCGCTCGCGAGCCGGACGGCCTGGTAGGCCGTGCCGGCATACCGGCCTTTGTCGAACGCGGTTTCTATGTTGTACAGATGGGACGAAAGATCCGTAAAGCTGCGCGCATAGTCGCTCATAAGGCTGTTTTTAATACGGTTTTGCTGGTTGTAGTTATACACGCCGAACACTGCGAGCGCAACGACGGCGATGGAAAAAAAGGATACGATGCGTATAAAGGTCCTCTTGCGAAGATACATGTGGAATCTCCTTTCAAATTGGAGCGGGCGCTCCGTCTGCGCGACTCCGCTACAGGGATATTGCGCAGACAAACGTTTTGCCTTAGTATTCCATTCTCCGTTCCAAATTATACGCGGAAAACCGCGGCGCCGCGCGCTGTATTTGCGGCGGCCGCCGCGGCAAAAAAACGCCCGTTGGGGCGTTGCTTTCACAAATAAGCCGGAGACGCGCATACCGCGCCTCACAAGCGGGTTCCTATTCCACCGCCTTATTCGGGACGTTGTTTTCAAAACAGACGGCGGGACATCCGTCCGCCGCCGTATTCATGAAAACACTCTTATCCAGGCGATCTCTTTGGGGCGCTGTTTTCGTAAAATACGGACATATGGAAGGGCTTTGCCGCTTCTAACAAAGGTTTTTTGTTAGCGCTTTGTTTTCCAGAGAATACAGAGGGACGGCCGTACGCCGTCCCCTCAAAAAAATTTCTCACTATCTGTTAAACGCCGGGCGCCTGAGACCGCAATGGAGAATCAGCGGAACCCGACTTTGCGGTACACCTTTTCAAGCGTTCTGCGCGAAGCCTGTACGGCGCGGGCTGCGCCGGTTTCGAACACTTTGTCGAGATACGCCCTGTCCGCCATAAGCGCTTCGTATTTTTCACGGATGGGCCGCAGGTGCTCGACCACCGCTTCCGCGACGGCCAGCTTAAAGTCGCCATAGCCTCTGCCGGCGAACTCCGACTCCGTCTGCTCCGCCGTCCGGCCCGTCACCGCGCCGTAAATGGAGATGAGATTGTTTACGCCCGCCTTGTCCGGGCCGCGCCGGACTTCGCTGCCGCTGTCCGTTACGGCGCGCTTGAACTTGCGCATGATATCGTCCGGGCTGTCGAGCACGGCGATATAGCCGTTGGGGTTGCTGTCGCTCTTGCTCATTTTCTTGTCCGGCTCCTGCAGGCTCATGATCCGCGCGCCGACTTTCGGGATATAGGGCTCGGGAACGGTGAACACGTCCCCATACACGCCGTTAAAACGCTGCGCAACATCCCTGGTGAGCTCCAAATGCTGCTTCTGGTCCTCCCCGACCGGAACCAGATCGGCCTGGTAGAGCAGGATATCGGCCGCCATGAGCACGGGGTATGTAAACAGGCCGGCGTTGACATTCTCCGAATAGCGGGCCGACTTGTCCTTAAACTGCGTCATACGCGACAGCTCGCCGAACATGGTGTAGCACGAAAGCACCCAGGTCAGCTCGGCATGCGCCGGAACCTGGCTCTGCAGGAACATGACGTTTTTCTCCGGATCAATTCCGCAGGCGATGAGCAGCGCCATGGTCTCACGCGAGCGGCGGCGCAGTTCGGCCGGCGTCTGCCGCACCGTGATGGCGTGCATATCCACCACTGAAAAAAAACAGTCGTACTGATCCTGCAATTCGCTCCAGTTCTTCAGCGCGCCCAAATAGTTTCCGAGCGTGATCAGGCCACTGGGCTGGATGCCCGAGAATATGATCTGTTTATCAGACAAAATCGTCTCCCCCTAAAAGTTTTTGTATCAACCGCCGCAGGCCAGCAGTTCTTCGTTTCTGCGCAGAAATTCGCCGAATGCGACGCGGATCAGTTCGTGGCCGTCCACATTGGGATGGATGCCATCCGCGCAGAACAGGTGCTTGTAGTTGTGTTTATCCAGAAAATACGAGCGTACGTCGACAAAAAAGCTGCCGGTTTCGCGCGCGATCTTGCCGATGGTGTTGGAATAGAGTTCCTGGAACCGGTAGATCATATGCACATCGCCAAGCCACTTGACGATATTCTGCTTCGACAGGCCCGTCCTGGTGATCCAGCCGATATACCGCTCCGCATCGATCGGCGGCAGCGACATCATAAGCGGCGTAATGCCCTTGTCCTTGATGGCCTTGACTGCGCTGCGCATCAGTCCCTCAAATTTTGAGAGCGGTGTTTTGGGAAGATGTTCCGCTTCGGGTTCGGCCGCGACCGCTTCCCAATTAAAATCGCAGTCGTTTCCGCCGTACTCCACAAGGATCATGTCACAGGGCGCGGCCTCCTGTTTTTTCAGGCCCTTTTCCAGCAGCTGACAACCTTTGACGACGGTACAGCCAAAGCTGGATTTGTTCTGAATATCCACAGGGAACTCCTGCATAAAAGCGTCGATCTTGCCGCCTTTGGAAAAACAATAGCGGTTGTCTTCGCCCAGTATGACTCCCCGCATAACGGAGTCACCGTAGATTTGGATTTGTTTGCGCATGTCGATCCTCCTTCCGACGTGTTTGCGTGTTCCTTTCGCCGCGGCTGCCGCGGCAACGTCTACTTCTGCATATTCAATGACATTTCCTGCCACTGCTGGCGCGTATTGAGCACCTTGCGCGGCTCGCTGCCCTCGTAGGGGCCGACGATGCCGCGGCTCTCCATTTCATCCACAATCCGCGCGGCGCGCGAATACCCGAGCTTCAGCCTGCGCTGGAGCAGAGACACCGACGCGAGGCCCGCGTCCACCACCGCTTCGACCGCGTCGGGGAACATTGCGTCGTACTCCTGGTCGCCGCTGTCCCCGCCCTCGCCGGGCGACTGCGTCTCGCTGGCGTTGCGTTCAATTTCTTCTATGACGCTCTCGTCATAGTTGCTCGACGACATCTCCTTAATGGACTCGACTACGCGGCGGATTTCGCCGTCGCTGACGAAACAGCCCTGCACGCGCAGCGGTTTGGTGCGGCCGATGGGTAGAAACAGCATATCGCCGCGGCCGAGCAGTTTTTCCGCGCCCGACATATCCAGGATAATGCGCGAGTCGATCTGGCTTGCGACGGCGAAGGCGACGCGCGAGGGGATGTTCGCCTTGATGATGCCGGTGATGACGTCCGTCGACGGACGCTGCGTCGCAATGACAAGGTAGATGCCCGCGGCGCGCGCCATCTGGGCGAGACGGCAGATGGAGTCCTCCACCTCGTGCGGCGCGCACATCATGATGTCTGCCAGCTCGTCAATGATAATGACGATGCTCGGTAAGTATTTTTCGCCGTTTTCGGCGGCGTATTCATTGTAGGACTGTATGTTGCGCGAAGAACTTTCCGAAAAGAGCTTGTAGCGGTTCATCATCTCGCCGACCGCCCACTTGAGCGCGCCCGCCGCCTTTTTCGGGTCGGTCACGACGGGGCTGATCAGGTGCGGAATGCCGTTGTATACGTCAAGCTCTATGCGCTTTGGGTCGACCATCACCATCTTGACCTCGTCAGGGCGCGCCTTATAGAGTATGCTCATAATCAGCGCGTTGACAAACACGGACTTACCCGAGCCGGTTGCGCCCGCGATGAGCAGGTGGGGCATTTTGGCAAGGTCGGTGACGATGGTGTTGCCGGAAATGTCGAGCCCGAGCGCGGCGGTCAGCTTGCTCTGCCCGGTCTGGAACGCGTCCGAAGCGATAATGCGGCGCAGGGCGATAGAAGTGGAATCCTTGTTCGCCACCTCGATTCCGATCGTGCCCTTGCCGGGGATGGGCGCTTCAATACGCACCGCCGCGGCTTTGAGTGCGAGGGCAATGTCCTCGGAAAGGGTGGTAAAGCGGCTGATTTTCACACCGGCGCCCGGTTTGAGCTCATAGCGCGTGACAGAGGGGCCGCGGCTGATGTGTTCCACTTTGGCTGAAACGCCGAAGGCGGCCAGTGTGTCTATGAGTTTTTTTGCGGTGGCGCGCAGCTCGCCGTCGATTCCGTCGCGGGCGGGACGCTTCTCTTCGTCAAGCAGGGACAGGTCGGGCAGTTTATAGTTGGCGAACTCGTCCTCAGGCGCGGCGGCCGCGAGCGATTTTCCTATCTCTTCCGCGTCCAGCGCGGGCACGGGCACAGGCGCAGGCGCGCTGGCGGGCGCGGCGGGCCGTATCTCGTCCGGCACGGCGCTGTCGATGGCGTGAATGATATCCGAAAACGCAGGCTCCTCATGCAGCGCGGGCGCGGGTTCCGGGTCCGGCGCAGGGGCCGGCGCAGGCTCGGGAACAGGGATGTCCCGGATCGGCGCGCGCGCAAACACAGGCGGCGCTTCCGGCGCAGACGCCTGTTCGCGGCGTTTCTTTTTCGGCCGTTCCTGCTCGCGTGCAGGCAGCGTGTCCGTAATCGTGTCGCCCAGCTCCTCCTTTGTAAAGGGGAACAGAGCGCGCTTGAGGCGGAGGAAAAAGTTGCCCAGGCAGAATACGAGCGATACGGCGAGGATAAAGCCGACCACGATCCCGGCGCCTATCTTGTCCAGAAGCATGATGAGCGGCGTGCAGATCAGGCCGCCGAGCACGCCGCCGGAGGTGAGCTCCCCGCCCGTCCTGTACAGTGTGGAGACGAAGGCGGGAAAGGACACGCCAGCGTACCCCTTCGCGTATTCTGAAAAGATGTGCAGAAACACGGACAGGGCCAGCACCGCGACGGCGCCGAACCAGATCCGGATTCGGGTATTGGACTTGTTCTTTGAAAAGGCCAGGCTGATTCCCGCCGCAAGCAGCAGTACGGGCAGCAGGAAAGCGGGGATCCCCAGCATCCCCTTCAAAACCCCGCCGAGCCACCGGCCGACAATCCCCGTCGCGTCCGTCAGCAGCGACAGGGTGATAAATACGGCGAGCAAAGCCAGGCCCAGCATCCAGACATAGGACGGGACCCGCTCCTGCGCCGCGGCTTTTTTCGACGGCCGCCGCGACGCGGCAGGTTTTCCAGATTGTTTGCTACGCTTTGCTTGCGCCATAGTTTCACTTCCGTATTTTTTTACTGATACGCCTTATTTTACGAGCGAATAAATGATGACGAACAGGCCCATCGCCGCGCAATAATAGGCGAACATGCCGAACTTCTCTTTTTTCACAAGGTACTGGATCAGCTTGATCGCGGCAAAGCCTGCGACCGCGGCGACCGCCATGCCCACGATATACGGGCCGAGGCTGACCTCAGAGAGCATGTGCGCCGCATCGGACAAATGCAGCACTGCGCTGCCCAGAATGGCGGGGATGGAGAGGATGAAGGAGAACTCCACCGCGCTGGAACGGGTCAGGCCGCACAGCAGGCCGGAGGTAATGGTCGAACCCGAACGGGAGATGCCCGGCGTGAGCGCCACGCCCTGGAACGCGCCGACGATGAGCGCGTCGCGCACCTTCATGTCTTTCATGGTCTTATTCCCCTTTTTGACACGGTCGGCAAAGCTCAACAGCAGCGCCGTAAACAGCAGGGCTATGCCCACTGTCAGCATGGACGAAAAGAGGATTTCCAGGTAGCCGCGAAACGGAATAAAGGGCACCAGCACCGCAGTGGCGACGAGCACGAGGATAACCATGCGTTTGTCCTCATCCGCCTTCCGGAACGAGAAGCGGCCACGGCACAGGTCGGCCACGATCCCGCCGACGGCCTTGATCAATCGCCAGATACGATGCCGGAACGCGACAAACACTGCGACAAGCGTGCCGATGTGCACGAGCACGTCGAACAGCATATTGGCCGCGATATCATCGGAAAGCCCGAACAGCTGCTGAAAAATAACGAGATGGCCGGAGCTGGAAATGGGCAGAAATTCGCTCAGCCCCTGCACTAGCCCGAGAAGGATCGCTTCCAGATAATTCATAGAGACAGCCTCCGTATGAAATCGTGATGTCGGCTCCGCCAGCCAGCGGCCGCAATTACGATAATAAAAGAATTATATCATATAAAAAGAATATTTTCCAGTGAGATTTTTATGCGGTCGTTTACAAATTTTTTCGAACGGCGGCTATGCCTGCTTTTGCGCCTTTGACTGCGCCTTTGCCGCGAACCTGGCGCCGTCCACAATAAAGCGGCGGTGCACGCCTTTGCCGATCACGCCCGCGGCGTCGGAGCACGTTACTTCAAACGTCAGCGCCCGGTCCTCAACGCCGATCAGCGTGCCGGTGCAGACGACTTGCATGGAAACCGGCGTCGCGCTCAGATGCTGAATATCCAGCGCCGTGCCGACTGTGGTGCGTCCCGCCTCCAGCGCGCCCTGCGCGCAGAGGTAGCAGGTTTTTTCCATCAGCAGCGCCATGGCGGGCGTTGCGTACACGTCGAGCCCGCCGCTGCCGAGGGCCGCCGCGGTATTTTGCTCCGTCACCGTTTCCGTGAGCGTCAGTTGCAAACCGATTTCAAGCATTTCTGTTCTTCCTTTCTGCATAGAAAAAGCCTTCGGGAAAAGTATACCATTTTTCCCCGAAGGCTTCAATCGTAAAGCGGGTGTTTTTCGCCAAGTTCATGAAATACTTACAAATTATTTTGCGCCCGGCTTGAAGATCAGGGCGAAGATATAGCCGAATACAATGACGGCGGCGATCCCGGCTGCGGCGGCGGACACGCCGCCGGAGAGTATGCCGAACGCGCCCACTTCGTCGATGGCGGTTTTTACGCCGGTGGCCAGGCTGTACCCGAACCCGGTCAGGGGCACCGTCGCGCCCGCCCCGCCGAACTCGACGATTTTGTCGTATACGCCGATAGCGGTCAGGATAACGCCCGATGTGACGTAGGCTACGAGGATACGGGCCGGGGTCAGTTTGGTATAGTCGATCAGCAGCTGTGCGATCACGCACAATACGCCGCCGGTGATAAATGCGTATATATAGTCCATACAGCGTCCTCCTTACGCGTCGGCCGTCAAATGCACAAGGTGGCAAATGCCGGGAATGCTCTCTCCCTGCTGGGAACTGGTCGTGCTCATCAACGCGCCGGTCGCCGCGAACAGTACGTTTTTCAAAATCCCCTTTTGCAGCTGCGGCAGGATATGCCCGGCCAGTACGCTTGCGGCGCAACCGCAGCCGGAGCCGCCTGCGTGCACATCCTGATTCTCAAGATCGAAAATCATCCGGCCGCAGTCGTTGTAATTCTCGCCAAGGCTATATCCCTCGCGGCCGACCAGGTCGCGCATGAGGTCGTAGCCGACTGTACCGAGGTCGCCCGTCACGATCAGGTCGTATTCGTCCGGTTTCGTGCCGGTGTCTTCAAAAAAGTTTTTGAATGTGTCGCAGGCCGCCGGGGCCATGGCCGCGCCCATGTTATTCGCGTCCTTGACGCCGAGGTCTACAATGACGCCGGTCGTAATATGATTGACGCGCGGACAGCCAGGGCTGTTTTCAGACGTGACGACTACAGCGCCGCAGCCGGTCACCGTCCACTGGGCGCTGGGCGTGCGCTGGCCGCCGTATTCCATTGGGAAGCGGAACTGGCGTTCCGCCGACGCGAAATGCGACGAAGTCAGCGCGATACAGCGGGTTGCAAACCCGCCCTCTACTATCATGCTTGCCAGAGACAGGCCTTCCGCCATGGTGGAGCAGGCGCCGTACAGCCCGAAAAACGGGATGCCGAAATCGCGCAGGCCAAAGCTGGAGCTGATGCACTGGTTGAGCAGGTCGCCCGCGAAGATATACTGTACGTCCGACGGGGCGAGCTGCGCCTTCTGCAGCAGCTTGTGGATGGTTTCCTTCTGCATTTTGCTCTCGGCCTTCTCCCAGGACGACTCGCCGAACTTGTCGTCGTCGAGCTGAATGTCAAAACAGCCGCCGAGCGGACCTTCCGTCTCCTTGCAGCCGCCGAGCGCGGCCGAGGCGAGGATATAAGGGCGGCTTTCGAGAAGGACGGTATGCGCTCCGATTCTGCTCATTGACTCAACCCCCCAAAACCTTGATCAAGTAGTAGATCACGCCGTACAGAACCGAAGCCGTGATACCGTACACGAGCACCGGACCGGCGATGACGAACATCTTTGCGCCGACGCCCAGGACCAGGCCCTCCGACTTGAATTCCATGGCCGGCGAAACGATGGAGTTTGCAAAACCTGTGATGGGCACAAGCGTGCCCGCGCCCGCATGCTTGGCCAGTTTATCGTAAACGCCGATGGCCGTGAAAAAGGAACCGAGAAAAATCATGGACGCGGAGGTCAGGCCCTTAACCGCTTCCTCACTGAGCGCGGCCGACTTCAGCCCGTTTGATATGAACTGGCCGACCACGCAGATCAGGCCGCCTACAACGAAGGCCTTCAAACAGTTCGTAAGCGATTTGGACGGCGGCGTCTTCTGCTTTACGATCTGCTGGTAGTTCTTTTTATCCATACTCATAGTTTTTCACCTGATTAAAAATTTTCTCTATTAGTATGAATGGAAGCCTGAAAATTATACCGGCGGCATGGATTTGCCGCGTAAAAACAATTTCATGGAATGAATGAAAAAACAGATATGCAAAGGCCGGGGCGTAAAAAACACCCCGGCCTTTGCCACCGTTTATCGCAGGACAACCCGGTCGTAATCGCTTGAACGTGCGGGCGCCGCGCGACTTTTATTGCAATGGGCGGCATTGCAATGTACTGAGCCGCCAATTTTCATCCGCCGATACGGGGAAAATTATTTCATGCTTTCTCTTTATGCGTTACTCCAGACAAGTTTCCGCCTGCCGCGCATGATTCTCTATGGCCGCGTTGTTCCGGCGCGCTGTTTTTCATGCAGAAGGCGCTCCTTATTCGGCGCGTCGCGCAGCAAAAACGCGGCCCATGGGCGGGGATCCGCGCCGATATTGTCCCGCCAGTACAAAAGCCTGCCGTACAGACGATCCAGCTCCATTTCAACCGCTGTTTGAGCCGCCTGCGGCCCCGCTTCCAGCACGAGCGCAGTCAGGCCGTAAAAGGCAAGGCCCAGCGCGTCTCCACATGCACAGTGCTCGCGGCCTGTGCAACGGCGCGGGCAGCGGCCTCGGCCGCCGGATCCTCCGCCTGCGCCCCGGCCGCGTGCGCGGCGAGAATCGCCTTTTTCGCTTCGGGCATTTTGATTTCGCCGCGGGCCCAGGCGCCGGCGCGCGCAAGCGCCTGGCGCGGCCGGGAATCGGCCGGACGGCGCGCTTCGAAAAAATCGACGTACAACGCGGCGCAGTCCAGCGCCCAGGCGACGAGCGTCCGGTGCGTCTGCGACTCTATCAGCGCGCGCAGAGGTTGTATGCAGACGCTTTGCCTGTCAAACAGGATCTTCCTTGCCATGGCCGATCAGCAGCCCGTTTCCGCAAGCAGCTGCTCCACGCCGTGCAGAACGCCCCAAACCCCGCTTTCAAAGGTGAGGCCGCCCTGCAGATACAGGGTGTACGGCTCGCGGATCGGCGCGTCCGCCGACAGTTCAATGGACGCGCCCTGGGTAAACGTCCCCGCCGCCATTATGACTTTGTGCTGATAGCCGGGCATGTCCCACGGCTCGGGGACGGCGAACGCGTCCACCGGAGACCCGGCCTGAATGCCGCGGCAGAAAGCGACGAGCTTGCGTTCACTGCGGAAATGAATCGACTGCACAAGGTCCAGCCGCCGCGCAAACGGGCCGGGCGACACCTCGAAGCCGAGCCTTTCCAGGACATAGGCGGCGAAAGCCGCCGTCTTGAGCGCCTGCAGCACGGTATGCGGCGCATAGAACAGACCCCGGAGCATCTTTTTCGTCTGGTCGAGCGTCGCGCCCATCTCGCCGCCGATTCCCGGGCTTGTCAGGCGGCACGCCGCAAGTTCCACGCACGCCGCGCTGCCCGCGATATACCCGCCCGTATCCGCAAGCCCGCCGCCGGGGTTTTTGATAAACGAGCCGACGAGCAGGTCGGCTTTGGGTTCAGACGTCTCCAGAAATTCGCCGTAGCAGTTGTCCACCACGACGTAAGACGCCGGAGAAACGCGCTTTACAAAGGCGTACAGCTCGCAAAGCTGGGCGCAGGAAAGGCCCTCCCGCTCCCCATAGCCGCGCGAGCGCTGGGCATACACCACCTTGGGCCGCGCCTGCAGCGCGCTTTCCAGCGCGGTGTAGTCGATTTCGCGCCCGTCGCGCAATGGGACGTCCCTGTAGCGGACGCCGAACTCGGCGAGCGAACCGCCGCCGCCTTCCGCAATGCCGATGACCTGCTCAAGCGTATCATAGGGCCGGCCGGTCGCGGACAGGAGCGTATCGCCCGGCCGAAGCAGGGCGAACAGCGCGACGGTCAGGGCGTGGGTGCCGGAGACGAAGTTGTGGCGCACAAGCGCCGCCTCGCAGCCAAAGCAGCCGGCCAGAACCCTGTCCAGCGTATCCCGGCCCCGGTCATTGTAGCCGTAGCCGGTCGTGCCTGCAAAGTCGGCGTCGGATACCCGGTTGTCCGCAAACGCGCGCATGACCCGGAACTGGTTGGCCTCCGCCGTGCGCTCCAGCGCCGCAAACACGTCTTTTAACGCGGCTTTCGCCTGTTCAGATAGCTCTTGTACCTGTTGTGAAAACATAAACTGATCCCTCACTCTATTCTAAGCTGCGCCATAGCGCACAGATCCTGAAATCCCAATCGGGCATAGAACGGCAGCAAAGCCTGTCCGGCGAGCAGGCACAGCGCGCGGCCGCCGGCCGCATCGTACAGCGCGCGCACCACGGCGCGCGCGCAGCCCCTGCCCCGGTATTGCGGCGCACAGGCGAGCGCGCCGACAAGCGCGGCCCTGTCCGTCGCGCACAGAATGGCGCCCGCGGCGACGACCCGCCCGTCGAGTTCGCACACGGCGGTCCGCCCGCCGAGATAGTAGCGCCGCTGGTCCTTGGCGTCCATATACTCCTGAAAATCCGGAAGGCCGCCATAACAGGCGCGGAGCAGGCCGTAGACCTGCGCCTCCGCATCCCGGCCGCACAGCCGCGCCCGTAACGTGCCGGACGGGGCCGGACCATGCAGGACCAGCATACGGCTTGTCTCGATACACGCGCCGGGCATATATGCGGCAAGGGCGCGAACCGTCTGCTCGTCCCCCACGGCGCAGCGCGCGTTCTGCATCTGCAAAAACCGGGCCGCCTCCTCCGCCGGAGCGCCCGGCGGAAGAAACGGATAGGCCGTGCCGCCGCAGAGCACGAGCGCGCCCGGGCCGGCGGCGTAGGCGCGGTAAAACCTGTCGTCCGCCGGATATCCCGCGAGCGCGGCAAGCGCGTAGATATTGGAAAAGGGCTGCGCATCCAACTGTGCGGCCAGCCCTTTTATGTCGTCTGCTCTCCGGATCATGGCGTGCTACAGCGCGTTGACGATCCGCCGAAAAGCCTCGCCGCGCTCCGCGAAGTTCCGGAACTGGTCAAACGATGCGCTGGCCGGCGACAATATCACCACGTCACCGCTATGCGCGCCCGCCGCAGCAGTGCGCACGGCCTGTTCAAAATTGCTGCACAGGACGATGTCGAGCGCGTCTGGGTCGTAGTTATCCGCATGCACGACCGCGTCGAATATCTTTCCGGAGGATTTGCCGACCAGCACCAGCTTCTTCACGCGCCTGTTCACCAGCCGGCCGAACGCGGTATAGTCGAGGTTTTTATCATAGCCGCCCGCAATCAGCGTCAGCGGCGCATCGAAGGAGTTGAGCCCCGCCATCGCCCGCGTCGGCGACGAGGCGATGCTGTCGTTATAGTAGCGCACCCCGTCGAGCGTGCGCACAAGTTCGATGCGGTGCTCCACGCCGCCGAAGGTGCGTGCGACCTGTTCGATGCGCTCCACATCCACATAATCCATCACCGCGCCGATGGCGGCCATGTAATTTTCCACATTGTGCCGGCCGGGGATCCGGATATCCCCTATGTCGAGCACAGGTTCGTCGCGCTCGCCGTCCACATAGTGAATGACGCGGCCGCGCAGCAATACGCCGTGGTCGGCCTGTCCGCTGATCGAAAACGGCACGGCCTCGCGGCCGCTCGCGGCGATCAGTTCGCGGCTGATGGGGTTATCGTAGTTATACACGAGCCGGTTGTTGGGGTTTTGGTGCAGGAATATGTTCTTTTTCGCGTCCACGTACTCCTGCATGTCTTTATGATAATCCAGATGGTTGGGGGAAAGGTTGGTGATGACCGCCACATCGGGCGAACAGCGCATATCGTGCAACTGGAAGCTGGAAAGCTCTACAACGGCGATATCGGTCGGGGTGATATTCGCGATCTCAGGCAGCAGCGGCGCGCCTATGTTCCCGCCCTTATGACAGCGAAAACCCTGCGCGGAAAGCATTTCGTAGACGAGAGTGGTCGTCGTCGTCTTGCCGTCCGAGCCGGTCACGCCGAAGATCGGGCAGGGGCACAGCTCAAAGAACAGTTCCATTTCGCTTGTGACGACGGCGCCGCGGGCGCGCGCCGCCGCCAGGGCCGGGACGTCATACCGAAGGCCGGGCGTGCGGAAGATGATCTCGTCGTCCTCCATGCCCGCAAGGTAGTTCTCGCCGAGCACGGACTTTACGCCCAGTGCCGCGAGCGCCTGACCGCGTTCCCCGTCCAGCGCATTTTCGTTGCGGTCGCGCGCGGTGACAACCGCGCCGTCGGCGAGAAGCTTGATAAGCGGCGTATTGCTTACGCCAATGCCAATGACGGAAATGCGCTTCCCATGTATCCTGTTGTATAATGTCTGCAAGGTGTGTGACATGAAATCCACCTCTTTCTTTCATTACATTATACTTGCATTTTCCTGTAATATCAATCGGTTCCAGGATATTTTTCTTGAAATGGGGCCGCGCTTGTATTACAATAGGACAGAGAGCAGACTGGGCAGCTGCGGCGCACACGCCGAAAGGCCGTGCGCTGAGGAAAGTCCGGGCTCCGCAGGGCGAGGATAGCGGATAACGTCCGCCGAAGGCGACTTTAGGGAAAGTGCAACAGAAAGCAAACCGCCCGGCTTTGCCGGGTAAGGATGAAAGGGCGGGGTAAGAGCCCACCAATGTTTTGGAGACAAAACAGTTTTGTAAACCCTATCCGGAGCAACACCGCATATGGGACGTACAGGCCGGCCCGGCCGTCCCAGAGGTGGCTAGAGGTGCGCGGCAACGCGCATCCCAGATAGATGGCTGTCGTTTCACAGAACCCGGCTTACAGGTCTGCTCTCCTGATTTTGTATAAGAAGGTGTATAGAGAATGGCGATCGCATCGGATTTGTCCCAACTGATCGGGAACACGCCGCTTGTGGAGCTTGCAAGGTTCGCCCGTGAATATGGCCTGAAAGCGCGCCTGCTTGCAAAAGCCGAATGCTTTAATGCGGCGGGCAGTGTGAAGGATAGGGTCGCGCGCGAGCTGATTGAGGACGCGGAGCGCAGCGGCAGGCTCAAACCGGGCGGTACGGTGATCGAGCCGACAAGCGGCAACACCGGCGTCGGGCTCGCGCTCGTCTGCGCGCTCCGGGGCTACCGGCTCATTCTAACCATGCCGGAGAGCATGAGCGTGGAGCGGCGCGCGCTTTTGCGGGCGCTTGGCGCGCAGCTTGTCCTCACCCCGGCCGAAGAGGGAATGGGCGGCGCGATCGCAAAGGCGGAACAGCTTCTGGCGGAGACGGCGGGAGCGATTCTTGCCGGACAGTTCGTCAATCCCGCCAACCCGGCGGCGCACCGCAAGACAACCGCGCCTGAAATATGGACGCAGACGGGCGGCGAAGTCGACTGTTTTGTGGCCGGCGTAGGCACGGGCGGCACGATTACCGGCGTGGGCGGCTATCTCAAGGAGAAAAAACCGGGCGTGCGGATCGTCGCGGTGGAGCCGGCCGGGTCCGCTGTGCTTTCGGGCGGCAAGCCCGGCCCGCACGGGCTGATGGGCATAGGCGCGGGGTTCGTGCCGAA
>USJY01000003.1 GCA_900555065.1 uncultured Eubacteriales bacterium | reverse complement strand
GTGGATTCCCCGAATTCCTTGGTGGTCTGGAGCTTCAGCACGCCGGTCATATTGATGCAGCCGCTGATGATCTCGTTTCCCACCCGCACTTCCCTGGGCAGGGATTCGCCGGTCAGAGACGCTTCATCGCACTGCAGGTTGCTCGATGAAATGATTCTGCAGTCGGCCGGGACCCAGTCGCCCGCTTCCAGCTTGACGATATCGCCCGGCACGAGCAGCTCGGACGGGATATGGTCCTCCACGCCGTCCCGGACGACGCGCGCTGTGGGCGCGGACATCTTCTTAAGCGCTTCCAGCGCCGCCTCTGCGCGGCTTTCCTGGATCACGCCTAAAATTGCATTGAGAAGGATGATAACGATAATTGCAACCGGTTCCGCCCAGTCGCCCTCCTGCCCCTGGCTCATATGATAAAAATTGAGCCCGAGTGAGATCAGCACGGCGATGATCAGGATAATGACCATAACGTCCTTCATCTGTTCCAGAAAACGGACGAAGTAGCTCTTGGGCGGCTTTTCATTCAGCTTGTTA
Organism: uncultured Eubacteriales bacterium; assembly: GCA_900555065.1. Lineage (GTDB taxonomy): Bacteria > Bacillota > Clostridia > Oscillospirales > UMGS1783 > UMGS1783. Next base: position 15,857 of record USJY01000003.1, on the reverse strand, counting down.
TGGCCCTTTTCTTCCAGGACCCTGCGGGCCTGTTCTGTCGTCAGGCCTGCCTGGCTGTCTGTTTTCAATGATTCGATTACGGATTGAAGCGGCATATGGTGCCAGCTCATTGCACATTCTCCTCCAAAATATATGATTCGACAAATATTCTATCATAGATTTCTGAATTATTCAATGTTAAAAATGCAGGATCAGCCATTTTTTAGCATCGGCTGAATGTCTGCAAATATTCTTTTAGACGCAGCTTTTTTACAGCATGCTGCAAACTGAAAAATGCGTCCGCTCCCGAGAGCGGACGCATTTCAGTCGTACACTATTTTATCATGCCGGCGACTTCCGACGCAAAATCGTCTTCACGCTTCTGGAGTCCCTCGCCCTTCTCAAAGCGCACAAAGCCCGTGACGGCGATCTTACCGCCAAGCTCCTTCGCTTTTTCCTGGACGTATTTGCCCACGGTGAGGCTGGAATCCTTTACAAAGGGCTGATCCAGCAGGCAGTTGTTCTCATAGAACTTGCCGAGACGACCAATCACCATTTTCTCAATGATATTGTCGGGCTTGTTCTTGTTCTTCTCGTCGTTTTTGATCTGCGCGACCAGGATGGACTTTTCGCTCTCGATCACGGCGGGGTCAACCGTATCACGGCTCAGGTACTGCGGATTCATTGCGGCGATCTGCATGCTGATGTCCTTGCCGAGCTCTGCAAACGCCTCGGTGTTCGCGATCGCGTCGTCCACTTCAAACTCTGTAATGACGCCAATCCTGCCTCCGCCATGGATATATGTGGCAATGGCGCCCTCAGTGCGGTAGAACCTGCGTACGGACAGGTTTTCGCCGATGGTCAGGATCTTATCCCGGAGCGCTTCGGTAACCGTGTCGGACGAACCGGCAAGCGTGGTCTCCATCAACGCGGCGAGGTCGGCCGGGTTGTTCTTGGCCGCCGTCTCGGCAACGCTCTGTACAAAGGCCTGGAAGTCCGCGTTTTTGGCGACAAAGTCGGTCTCCGAGTTGACTTCCACCATTGCGGCGGCCGTGCCGTCGTAATAACAGGCGATCAGGCCCTCGCTGGCAATTCTGCCGGCCTTTTTCTCCGCTGCGGCCAGACCCTTTTCACGCAGGATCTCCACCGCCTTGTCCATATCCCCATTCGCCTCGGTCAGCGCCTTTTTGCAATCCATCATGCCGACGCCGGTCTTTTCCCTGAGGCTCTGTACGTCTTTCGCTGTGAAACTCATTTCGATTCCTCCCTGATCCAATTCAGAAAATGCCCGTTCCTGAGCGGGCATTTTCATATTTCCAAGTCTATACAAACGTGCTCAGCCGGCTTCCACTTCCGTCGACGCGGGCGCGTCAGCCGCAGGGGCTTCCGCCTCGTCCTCTTCCACAAAAGCCTCGCCCTGCTTGCCTTCGAGCACGGCGTTGGCAATGGTGCTGGCCATCAGCTTAACGGCGCGGATCGCGTCGTCGTTGCCGGGGATGATATAGTCGACTTCATCCGGGTCACAGTTGGTGTCGACGATCGCGACAATGGGGATGCCGAGCTTGCGCGCTTCGGCAATGGCGTTATGCTCTTTTTTCGTGTCTACCACAAAGATCGCGCCGGGCAGGTTCCGCATGTCCTTAATGCCGCCCAGATATTTCTCCAGCTTTTCAACCTCATGATTGAGCTTGATGACTTCCTTTTTCGGGAGAAGGTCAAACGTGCCGTCCTCCTCCATTTTACGAAGCTGCTCGAGGCGGCGGATACGTGTCTTGATGGTCTTGAAGTTGGTGAGCATGCCGCCGAGCCATCTCGCATTGATATAGTACATGCCGCAGCGCAGCGCTTCCTCCTTGACCGCGTCCATCGCCTGCTTTTTGGTGCCGACGAACAGGATATCCTTCCCGTCCTCTGCCAGCTGGCGGACGAACATATACGCCTCTTCCACTTTCTTTACGGTCTTCTGCAGGTCGATGATATAGATCCCGTTGCGCTCGGTAAAAATATACTCGGCCATTTTGGGATTCCAGCGCCTGGTCTGGTGCCCGAAATGGACGCCCGCTTCCAGAAGCTGCTTCATTGAAATTACTGCCATTGTGTGTTCCTCCGTTTTGGTTTATTTTCCCTCCGCGCCAGTCATATCAAACCGGGACCGTATGGCCGGCAACCCCCGAAAAAATCATGACGCGTGCGAATTGCTTGAATAGTTTACCATATAATTTGCAGTTTGACAATAGTCTTATAGCCACTTTTTTTGGCAATATGCTTAAAATTGAATTTATTTCAAAAAAAGTCTTGCATTCTATTCGATCACACGCTATAATAAGAAAGCTACTTGGACGATTAGCTCAGTTGGTAGAGCATTCGCTTGACGTGCGAAGGGTCAGGGATTCGAGTTCCTTATCGTCCACCACAAAAGAAACCTCTTTCGCCTAAGGCGAAAGAGGTTTTTTCTGTTTTCAGCGCGTCCCGGCAGGCACACGGTTGTCGGCGCCGCCTTAGTTGCGAAATTTACAGTTGGAGACCTATCATAACGAGATAGAGGTGACAAAATGCAGGACCATCATTATATGCCGACAATACGAATTGGCAAACGAAGTATTTTGCTGACGGCGATATGTGGTGTTGCGGCGGGTTTACTTGTCGTGCTGTTTAGTGATATGCCGCATGGGGATTTGTGGTCATTCAGTTCGTTTAGTTCTGCTACATTGGGCTTTTGGATGTTTTCCACCTCGACTCTAGTATTATCGAGCAGTCAGCGCTTGATTGGGGCTGTCAACGGATTCGTCTATGTCGGAACGATGTTTTTCGTAACAGGCATTTACAAAGAGGTACGGAATTTCCATGACATATACAACCAATATACCGGCGCAGTCGATATGCTCACGCGCGCGATTGCTTCGGCGGTACTATATGCGGTAATACCAGCGATGATCTGCGGTGCTTTGGCTGCAGTATTGTGGAGCGGCAGAAGGAATAGTTGGATTGGCAAGATACTGCTGCTTGCGCCCGCGTGCTTTATCGCAGCCGAAGCAGTTATTATGTACCGGTATGTGTTCGCAACGCATACTATGCTTTTTCAGGCGTTGCTCGATACCGCATGTCTCGCAGCGTACATCGCTATATTCAGCAGGGCGATCAAACAAAAGCCGACGAAGCAAGAACCTGCATAGCCACGCCCGTTTCGCCTTTATACCGACCCTTACGCACTGTCGGGAAGGAATGTTGGGTTTTCATACGCGGCGGGCCCAAAGACTTAAACCGTTGACCGGGGCGGCGGTTATCAGTATGCTGGAATAAAAAACGCATCGGGAGGATTGAACATGGAATTTTCAAAAGAAGCGGGCAGGATCGCCCTCTTCCGGCACGGAGAGGCCGTCGCCTACGTCACCTTTCCGCTGTCCGAACCGGGAGTTGCTGAAATCGACCACACTTTTGTATCGGACCAACTGCGCGGACAGGGCGTTGCGGCAAAGCTCATGCAGGCGGCTGCGGACGAGATCCGTGCCGCGGGCTGGAAAGCGCGGCCTACCTGTTCCTATGCGGCCGCCTGGTTCGACCGGCATCCGGAATACGCGGATATTCTTGCGCGGGATTGATCAATACAGGCAATCGAAGAGAACGCCCGGCGGCGCATATTCGTTTACACGTTTTCTAAAACAGCCGCAATTTGCGCCTCGTCAATGGCGCAAAGCGGCAGCACGGGCCGCGGCGCGGCATCATAAGGCGCTATATTTTTTTCATACCAGGCGACGTCGTGCCACGCTCCGCACTTATAGCCCGCGTTATGATACGTGCCCAGCTTTGTAAAGCCCAACGCGGCATGGAGCTTTTTGCTCGCGGCGTTCGGTATGGTAACCCCGCCGTACGCCGTTTTAATCCCCTGTAGTCTGATAAGCCCAAGCAGGGCGCAGTACAGACGCCGGCCAATGCCGCGCGCGGTGTGGCCCGCGTCCAGATAGACCGACAGCTCCGCGTTCCACTGATATGCTTCGCGTTCCATATGCCTGTGCGCATACGCGTATCCGACGACTTCAGCGCGCCGGTTTTCACAGACAAGAAACGGATAGAAGGCCGACACGCTCTTAATCCGTTCGGTAAATTCGGCCGTGCTTGGAAGAGAACACTCGAATGTGACCGGTGTGTCTATGTATTGTGCATAGATCCTTTGCAGTGAAGCGCCGTCAGACGGTGCGGCGAACCTTAATTTCATACGCCATTCCCCTTTGCGATTCAGTTTACCGCGGGGGCGGCGCCTTGTCAAGATCATTGTGCGGGGGGCCTGCGACGCATGCCGCAGGCCCCCCGCTGCTGTCAGTCGAAAAAACCCCTGCGGCGCGGAGGAACGCGCGGCGGCGGTGTGTTAAAGCGTACAAATATGAAGTCGTCGCCAATTCTGTCGATATTGCACCAAGGAATTTCTATTTCAAGCCGTTTTTCAAACAGACTAAAGCCCTCTTTCCGCCCCGGAACGATGATCGCTTCAATTTGCCCCGTATCCACCTGGAAGAGGACGTCGATTACACAGCCGAGCCGGCATCCGTCGCTCAAATTGATTACTTCTTTTTCTCCGAAATCACTGACTCTGCAGCAATGCATAATACTCATCCCCTCATCTCAATATATATGCGGACACCGGCTTGTACATGGTGCAAAAAAACAAAAATTAAGAACCCTTTAAATAAGGCGGTTCAGCTTAGGGCTGAAATGATCCGGCAAAATATGGAAGCGGCGGACCTTCCGTAGGAAACAAGCAGATACGGGGCGCGCGAAGCCGCGCCGCCTTCAGGGCGTGGTAACGGATACTCTCTTATCGGCAAAAATGAGTCAAGGAGCCGGATTACCGCTTGCCGCCAAAAACGCCGGAACAAAGCGGACTTTATTCCGGCGCGGCGATAAGGACCTTTCACTTTCTTCTACAGATAGAACCAAACTCCCCAGTGCGCGGTTGCGGTTTTACGCGGAAAAGCGGAGGGGTGAATGCGCTATGATTTTGATAAAAAACGGAACAAGCGATACATAGCTTGCTCCGACTGTGTCATGCGGTGCGAAATAGAGGCCAATAAAATTTTTGACGGAGACTAGAACCCGAAAAAAGTTGGTAGCGCCGCGGAGGCGACGTGAACACGCTTGCTAGCGAACAGCCGGAACAGGCGTGACTTTCTGCGGAAGGGCGAAACTAGGGTGCGGGCGGACGACGACGTTGCAGCAATAAAAAAATGTCGGAGCAAAGCGGACTTTGCTCCGACGTGGCGCGCTGTAAGGGATTCGAACCCCTGACCTACTGGTCCGTAGCCAGTCACTCTATCCAGCTGAGCTAACAGCGCAAATGAACTCGCTAAAATATGATAACACAAACAATCGAAAAATGCAAATACTTTTTTTATTTTTTAGAAATATAAATGCGGCTGGCCAGTACGGTTTGACCGGCAGGGGCGTTCCGCGACGACTTCCCCCTGTTCCGGCGCGCCGATTAACAGTCCGCAGTCGGGATTGTGCAAAGACAGATTCGCCTGCACGCGCGCCGCGTTCTGATTCGCATAGCAATAGACGCAGCCGAATCCGCAGGAGTCATACATGCCTATATCCACGCTTTCTACACAGCGGCAGCCGCCGCGCTGGTTTGGATCGCGGCGCAGGTCGGTCTGGCCCACAATACGTTCAATCCACGCCCGGTCCAGACAGCCGGAGCGCTCCACGCCTTCGGCCGTGAAGTCCACTGGCTCACAGCAGGCGGACAGGCGAAATCCATACGAGGCGGCGGCAGCTGAAAGCGCGGCGGCGAGCGCGCGCATATCCGTCTCGCACACTGGACAGATTGTGCGGCTTTGTACAAGCCTGGCCAGTTTTTTATAGGCGTCTACAAAGCTGATCGCACAGCGGTCGGTACAACCAGCCAGCTCCCGGCAAAGGCCGGCAAATGCTTCCGTATGCCGCGCCGCCGTCCAACCCGCGTTTAGAATGATCGGGTCGTAACGCCAGAGCAGGCGCGCCTTACCAATGCGCGCGGATAGGGCTTGAACGTCGGACAGAATCGCTGATTTGCAGCGCAGACCCGGTTCCAGGTCCCTGCCATATGGCGTGACGGTGATTTGGAAGCAGTAAGCATACCCAAGCGATTCAATCTCACTGAGAAAGGGGAGCAGATTGTGCGGGTCCTTTGTCCAAAATACGATTAAATCCACAGTCTCCGGCGAAAGCGACAGACGGCTTATCCGCTTTGAATAGGGATTTTGCAGCAGCACATACCCCTCCCGCAGCCGGTTCATCAGCCACTGCGGATAAAAAGCCGGGATATCCGTGCGGCGGCTCGCGCTCAATATCATAATTCTACGCCTCCCGATGCGCGGCGTTCAGGGACAGCCGTATTAACCGGAAAAGCTCCAGCGCCGTCCTGTACAGGTTATCCCCGCTCTTGACGCCCGAAACGGACAGGGGCTCCGGCAGTCGGTTTATGGAAAAGGCCGCGTCCAGTCCGAGAAGCGCGCTGTCCGCGGCGATGCCGCCCGCGAGCGCAACTACCGGGACGCCGGCGCGTTTGGCGAGCAGCGCGACACCACCGACGGCCTTGCCCATTCCGCTCTGCGCGTCCAGCCGGCCTTCTCCCGTGACGACGAGATCCGCGTCCTGCAAAAGCACGTCGAATCCAGAGGCTTCCAACGCCGTATCAATGCCTGAACGCAGCCGCGCGCCTAAAAAGGCGCGCATACCGAATCCCAAACCCCCGGCGGCGCCCGCGCCCGGCTCCTCTGCGCAGTTGATCCCGATATCCCGCGCTGCCGTCGCCGCCAGATGTCGGAGCCCTGCGTCCAGCAATTCTACAGCGGCCGTGTCCGCACCTTTCTGCGGGCCGAATACATACGCCGCGCCGCGCGGGCCGAAAAGCGGGTTTTCTATATCGCACATGGCGGTAATCTCCAAGCCTGCAATCCGCTTGTCTATCCCGGTGATGTCGATCCGCGCGACGTCGCCCAGCGTACCGCCTACCGGGACGAACGCTTCGCCCCGGGCATTGTAAAAACGCGCGCCGAGAGCCGCCGCCATACCGCAGCCGCCGTCATTGGTCGCGCTGCCGCCAAGGCCTACGTATATTTGTTCTGCGCCTCTATGCGCCGCCTCCGCAATGAGCTCGCCTACGCCGTATGTCGTCGTATGCAGGGGGCTCGGCTCCTGAACCAGCGGCAGCCCTGCGCAGGCAGCCGTTTCCACGACCGCCGCGCCGCCGTTCAAACGCCCGTAATATGCGCGGACCGGCGAGAACAAAGGGCCTGTCACCGTACAAAAACACCGCTTCCCGCCGGCCGCAGCCAGCATACAGTCCACACTGCCCTCGCCGCCGTCCGCAATGGGCACGGATAAAACCTCGCATGCGGGGAAAACCTCCTGCGCGGCTGCCTGGATGAACTGGCAGACCTGTACGGAAGAGAGCGTGCCCTTGAACGAATCGGGCGCGATAATGATTTTACGCATAGAATCTCTCCTTGCTGGTTAAAACGCGTGCTTTATCACGGCACAGGCGGGTAGTAAAAGAACCATTACGGAATCATACCCGTTTTACGCGACGTAATGGGGGCGGCGGCACAGGCGGATCACATTGCGCGCAAAGGCCTGACCGTACGCGACCTGTTCCGCCGCACTGTCCGCCTGGACAACGCCCTGATCCTGAGACAATCAGACGGTTTTACACAAAAGCGGATATGCTGCGGTCAGTTTCCAGACGTCTGCGGGATACCGAAGCGAACGAGCAGTATTACAGCAATGACGCCCGCAAGAGAGACCGCGCCCCATATCCACCATTTTCTGGATTTCTGCGCAAGCCCCTTAATTCTTTCTGCAATCACGCCCATCACAATGGAAAACAGAAAGATGCCGCCCCATATTGCCCAGCCGTAATGACTTTGTCCATACGGCGCGCCCGCCGGATTTTCCCCGAACAATTCGCCAAACAGCAGACCAGCTCCAACCCCTAAAAACGTTGTGAATGAAAACCGATATTTTCCGAAAAATGCGGGGATTATGGAAACCGCCATCGAAACCCAGAACAGATTTTGTTTGACAAGCCAGCCATATAAATAGCTGAACCGGTTCATATCTGATGAAAACAGCCAGCCCATTACGCTGCTTTGTTCCGGGCCGCCGCCGATTCTGCAAAGCAAATATATCATGATATATCCCGCGCAAACGACTAGCGCAAGCATGATATTCTTTTTCCGTCTCACCTTTCGCTCGTTCGCCCTATCTGCTTGGTCCTGCTTGTAGAGCCGATACATCTGCTCCGCCGTAATATTCTTTTCCGCTTCTTCTGGAGCCAGTAAAAAATCCACTGTCGTCCCGAACAGCGCCGCCAGCCTGAACAGGTTTTCCGTGCTTGGCGCAGATCGTCCGGTCTCCCATTTCGTTACCGCCTGTCGGCTTACGCCGACAAGTTCCGCAACTTTTTCCTGCGACAGGCCGCTGTTTATTCTTTGCGCCCTGATTCTTTGACCAATTGACATATTCGTCACCACCCTTGCCTGTATTGTACGGGAATTCATTGCTGTTTACTACCAATTATCCGGCAACTATCGGTTTCATCAGGCAGTGGGCAAAGCTTTTTTCAGATTACAACCGTCCGGCGGGCCATGCCGGATGCGCGGACGTACATTCACCCGGCGTATATCCCCTGGCGCAATCAGCGTTTTAGACGAAAACCAGCGCCGACGGCGTATGGATGCAAACAACGAGGCAGGCAAGAACGATTCTTGCCTGCCTTCTATTATAACAAAAAACAAAAAGCTTTCAATACAGGTACCGTATCATATCGGGATGCGGAGACGGAATCACGGTTTTTGCCGCGAGCAGGCCGCCGGTGCTGACAGTTTCACTCGCAGCGTCTACTGCGGCCGTCACGTCCGCTACCGTGCCCGTCATCAGCACAAACGCCTTACCGCCCATACCGCGGGAGAGCCGGACCTCGATTAAATCCACTGCTGCGGCTTTCACCGCAATGTCGGCGACGGAGATCCCCGCGGCAACGGAATAGGTCTCCAGTATCCCCAGCGCGTCTACGCGGCCGATCTCGCTTGTGCGGTTGATCGCAGCAAAGACCTGGGGGTCGATATTCGGGATTACCAGGTGGTCTATCTGCAGAGAACCTGCGATCTCGACGCCGGTCTGTATGGAATGGGTCACGTCGGCCACGAGACCGCCAATGATGATCATGTATTTCCCCGGACATATGGGGGCCGCCTCCAGAATCGTCACGAGCGAGGCCTTTGCCATTGCGTCGCAGATTTCAAAGCCCTTGGCAATGCTGGAACTTTCAATTACTCCTATGGCGTTCATCATCTGTTACACCCCCTCAAAGACTTCAATCTCTATCGCGCTGCCTATGGCGCGCACCATTCCCTCCAGCGGCGCATGCAGATCCACGCCGAGCGCGCCCGCTGGCGCCTGGGCGATCTTTTGGCCGCGCAGCACCAGGTCGCCGGTATGTACAAGCGGCTCGCATGGCGCGCCTATATGCATTTTCAGAGGCAGGACCAATTTTTTCGTTTTCATGGGCGTTTCGTCAAAGGGCAGATGCATATCGTACTTCGCGATGCCGAGGCGTTGTATGAGCCGGGGCGTCGGCACATGGCGCAGCGCGCCGTATTCGCTTACAGGGTTCATGGGCCGTCCTTTCACATCGGGCTTGTACCCCTGCTCCGCCATAATCTTCTTAAAGTAGTTGTTGACACGGTTTGGAGATAAGTTCATGTTACATGCGAACGCCTGACACAGGCCGCAGTCAGTACACAGCGCCGCCTGCGCGATACTTTCCATTTGGAAGTCGCCCTGCAGATAGGGCAATACGCGCATGGACCTGCTTGGGTACAACGTGTGGCCGAGCAGATTGCGCGGACACATATCGGTGCACAGATTGCATTGGCAGCAGACGGATTTCGCCTTGATAAAGTCATGCTTCAGATCGCTCGTCTTGCGCAGGACGAGGGTATGGTCCGAGGGGACTACGATAATTCCACCGGTCGTCTTTTCCACCGGCGTGCTTAGGTCGTCCGTGATCTTGCCCATCATGGGGCCGCCGAGCACGATTTTATAGTCGGAGATTTTGACGCCGCGGCCATAGGTTTCGATTACCTCGCCGATGGATACGCCGACTGGTACTTCGCAAACGCAGGGGCGGTTGACCTCGCCCGTAACTGTGACGTATTTATGTGTAAAGGGCTTATCCTGTACAGCGTCCGCCAGCAGAGCCAGGGTGAACACGTTATTGACCACCGCGCCCACGTCGATCGGGATCCCGCCCTGCGGGACGACCCGGCCCGTTACTTCGTGTACGAGTACATGCTCGTCGCCCGCCGGATAAAAATTGTCAAGCAAAAACAGTTCCAGCTGCGGCTCGTCTTTCAATTGTTTTGTAAAGAGCGCGGCAAGGTCGGCATGCTTGGCCTTGACGGCGAGATAACCCTTCTCTGCGCCCGTCGCCTCTACGGCGAGCCGCAGGCCCGCGACTACCTTTTCCGGATGACGGAGCATGAAGTGCCGGTCCGTTTCCAGGATGGGCTCGCACTCCGCGCCGTTGGCGATAACAAAATCGGCCTTGGCCTGTATTTTTACATGCATGGGAAAACCTGCGCCGCCGGTGCCGACGATGCCGGCCGCCTTGGCGCAGGATGGAATATCCCGAGGGGTTGAAAGCATATCATTCGACATTTTGAGAATACCCCACAACGAAATTATTCAACGGTGCACTCCAGCTTGTTCAAAACCTGCCGCACAGCCTCCACGACTTCTTCTTTCACAAGGCTTTTACCAGTGCTGCGGTACTGCCGGATTACGGAACCGACGACCTGATCCAGAAATTCCTGGCCAGTGTCAGCATCGGAGCCGCCGATGCGCACTTCAATCCCCTGCTCCCTGGCCCAGTCCTTGGCCGACGGGGTTAGGATCGTCCCCTCCGGGAACACCGCAAGCGGCGCGCCCTGATAACGCATCATCTCAATCTGCGTAATTACCTGTGCCATGCTGCTTCCTCCATGCTCTATTCTCGTTCGACTTCCACGCCGAGTTCCCGGATGGCGTCCTGCGCCAGCGGCGTAATCACCGCGCCCTTCGCCGCGTATATGCTCTCGCCGTTTCGGGCCGCCGCCTTTACGATATCCTCCGTCACAAGGGTCACGGCGGTGCGGCGCGGCGCGGCGGGTTCGGCTTTCGGCGCTTCGGACGCAGCCGGTGCGGACGGCTGTACGGTACGGACAGGCGTGTTCTGAAACGCGTTCTGAATAATAAATGCCGGATCGCCGTTTTTCAGGTCTGCGCAGTTGGCCTCATCCATATCCAGATGCGCCTCCAGCACAAAGGACGGATCGACGCGAACAATAACGTTTTCCAGTACGATCCCGCGTTCGCCGCCGCAGCGCAGCGCGACAACGTCGCCGTCCTGCAGTCCGTAATGCGCGGCGTCCGCGGGCGGCATGTGGACGTGCCGCCGGGCGACGATCAACCCTTCTTTCAGGCAGACCGAACCCCTGGGGCCGACGAGCGTTACGCCGCCGCTGCCCGCAGCCTTACCAGACTCCCGCACCGGTGCCTGCAGTCCCAGCCTGTAGCAGTCGCTGCGCATGACCTCCACCTGCGTATGCGCGCGTTCGGGACCAAGAATGCGCACCGAATCAAACGAGCCTTTGGGGCCTGCGACCATCACTGTCTCCTTTGCGGCGAACTGGCCTGTCTGGGACAGGTCCTTCACCGGGGTAAGCTGATAGCCCGGGCCGAACAGCGCGTCAATATCGGCGCGGCTCAGATGCAGGTGCCGATTGGAAACGCCGATGGGAACGGGGCGGTCCTGTATGGAATTGTAGCCATAGCCGGTCAGTTTGGAAAGGATGATGGATACGATCCTTCCAATAGTCGATACATCCATAACTTCACCAATTATTCTAGATTATGCGGGCTGCGACGCACTCCGACGGCACACGGGCCAGAACCCGCGGCACGCCGGGAAACGTGCCTGTACAGCGCCGCGCCGGTTCCATTCTGCGCGCAGGCCAGCGGCAGAACCGGACAGCAACGGCAGAAAGCCCTCAGACATGCCGAGGGCTTACGCTGTCCGCTGTTTATTTCTGGGGCAGAATGAGTTCCACGTCGTCATGCGGACGGGGAATGACATGTACGGCGAACAGTTCGCCGACGCGCGCCGCAGCGGCCGCGCCCGCGTCCACAGATGCCTTCACCGCGCCCACGTCGCCGCGGACCATAACGGTAACGAGACCGGAACCGATTTTTTCCTTGCCGATCAGGGTGACGTTCGCAGCCTTCACCATTGCGTCGGCAGCTTCAATCGAACCTACGAGACCTTTCGTCTCTACCATTCCCAAAGCTTCTTTTTCCATGATATATGCTCCTCTCAAGTTTACAAGATTAAAGGGTGGCGATTATGCTGTCAACATCGCCATGCGGGCGAGGAATGACATGCACGGATACCACGTTGCCGATCCGCTTCGCAGCGGTCGCGCCGGCTTCGGTAGCGGCCTTGACGGCGCCGACTTCGCCGGTGACGATCACAGTGACGAGCTGAGAGCCGACATACTCCTTGGAGATGAGACGGACGTTCGCAGCTTTCACCATTGCGTCGGCGGCCTCGATTGCCGCGACCAGACCTTTTGTTTCAACCAATCCGATTGCTTCCATGTTTATTACCTCCAAAATTATTCATGTATGTAAAATGATAAAACGCTTATGACAGAGCGCGCTCCACGGCGGCGAGAACCTGCGCGCGTGTGTACCGGTAGCCAGTTTTTGCCGCGCCGCCGTCCGAAAACTCCGCGGGCGGATTGTAATAGGCAAGCCGCTTTATATTCATCAGGTGCCGGGCAGTGACGTTGTCGGACGTGATATTCCCGCCGAACGTGCCGCAGCCCAGAGTAAGCGACGGGGCCAGACCCGTTGTATACCCGATTGCGCCCTGCGCCGACGGAGTATTGCAGAGGATGCGGAACACAGGCTTTTTCATGGCAAACTCCATAATGACCTGCTCGTTGTTCGAGTGGATGACCATGCTGTGGCCAAGTCCACCGAATTGCAAAAGCCGGATGCACAGGTCACAGGCCTCCTGCCAGCTGTCCACCTCATAGAAACCAAGGACGGGACAGAGTTTTTCGGCTGACAGGGGATACTCCTTGCCGACGCCCTCCAGATCCGCCACGAGCACGCGCGTACCCTCCGGAATGGAAATGCCGGCCAGATCTGCAATCGCCTGCGGGCTCTTGCCCACGACGTCCGGATTGACACCGCCCGTTTCCTTAATCACCGTTTTTTCCAGCTTCGCCTTATCGGCGCCAGTGACGAAATAACCGCCTTTCTGCTGGAGCTGGGCGCGGACCTGGTTGGCGATGACGCGCTCGGTCACGATCGCCTGCTCCGAAGCGCAGATGGTGCCATAGTCGAACGTCTTGCTCATCAGGATACGGTCGAGCGCCGTGGACACGTCCGCGCTGCGTTCTATAAACGCCGGAACGTTACCGGGGCCGACGCCGTAGGCGGGCTTTCCGCTGCTATATGCGGCCTTCACAAGCGCCGAACCGCCCGTCGCAAGGATAACCGAAGTGTATTCGCAGGTCATCAGCTCAGTCGCCGCAGCCATGGACGCGACGTCCAGGCACTGGATCAAGCCCTTGGGCGCGCCGGCGAGCACCGCCGCTTCCTCCATGATCCGGGCCGTTTCCACACAGGCCTTGATGGCCCGCGGATGCGGAGAAATGACGACGGAGTTTCTGGCTTTCAAAGAGATCATGGACTTGAATATGACGGTTGAGGTCGGGTTCGTCGTCGGTATGATGGCGACGATCACGCCTGCAGGCGCCGCGATCTCTACGATCTTACGGGCTTCGTCCCTGTTCAGCACGCCCACCGTTTTTGTATCCTTAATCGACTCGTACAGGTTTTTGGATGCAAACTGGTTCTTGATGATCTTGTCGGACTCGCGGCCGATCCCGGTCTCCTCCACTGCGAGCTTTGCCAGACGCGCCGCATGTTCGTAGCCGGCCTTCGCCATGCTCTCGACGATACGGTCGACTTTGTCCTGGCTGTAATCCGCAAAGAGTTTCTGCGCCTCAAAAGCCTGCTTTGCAAGCTCTCTTGCGCGCTGGACCGCCTGTTCGTTCTTGTCCGCCAAACAGACCACCCCTTTCTTTATCGTGTAGCCTTACGCTCAGGATTTGCGGCAGTTGGTGCAGGTTGCGCAGTTCTTACAGTCGTCGCCGCCGGTGACGATCTTGATGCCGGAGCCGGTGCCGATCCGAGTCGCGCCGGCTGCGACCATCTTCTGCACCGCTTCGGTGGTACGAACGCCGGTGGACGCCTTCACCTCCATGGTCGGGCCTACGGTGCGCTTCATCAGGGCCACGTCCTCCGCCGTCGCGCCGCCGGTCGAGAAGCCGGACGAAGTCTTGACAAAGTCCGCCTTGAGCTCGCGTGCGATCTCACAGACCTTGACCTTCTCCTCGTCGGTCAGCAGGCAGGTCTCGATAATGACCTTTACTTTTACATAGCGGCTGGATTCGCGGGCCGCGTCGATGACCGCTTTCATATCCTCGCGCACCAGATCCCAGTTGTGCTCCTTGGCCGCGCCGATATTGATCACCATATCCACTTCGTCGGCGCCGTTCGCGATCGCGTCCTTGGTCTCAAACGCCTTCACCACCGGCGTATTCGCGCCGAGCGGGAAGCCGATAACCGTCGCAACCTTGACGTTGGAGCCGGCAAGGCGCTTTTTGGCAAATGCGACATGGATGGGATTGAAGCAGACGGCCGCGAAATGGTACTGCATCGCCTCGTCGCAGAAGCGGGCGATGGTCTCGCGCGTCGTGTAGGCGTACAGGACGGTATGGTCTATGTATTTTGCAAGTTCGGCATGGGCCGGCTGACTGCCTGCGCCCGGCTGGATGCCGATCTGCCGCACAACCTCTTTGACGATCTGCTCAATCATTTGATTCATATTCGCTTCCATTTTTGAACACTCCTATTTCTGATATATCGAATTTTCATCAGTAACGTACTCGTCGATGATCCCGGCGATCACCGTTTCTATGGGCGCAAGTGGATTTTGCGTCGGGAAACAGGTTCTGGCCGCCCAGCCCTCGTAGATCACGAGCACGAGATCGCCGATACCGGCGCCGACCGTGTCGATCGCGACCATCTCGTCGCCGTTATCTTTTAAAAAGTTGTCCACGGGCTGCACGATCATGAGTTTCGCGCCCCGAAGATCTTCCTTTTTATGCGTCGCCACCACGTTTCCGACTACACGCGCAAAGGTCATGGATTTTCTTCCCTCTTCACAGAATAATAGTAATCGAGGATCCCGACGACTCCCGCGTCCGCGCAGGCGGACGGATCTGCAAGCGTCATGGCGCCCTCCTTGCTTTTGGCGTAAAATACGGTCTCGCCCGTACCGGCGCCGACCGTGTCCACACCCACAATGGGCGAGCCTACGTCCTTTCCGGACGAATCGATCGGCTGCATGACGAGCAGCTTTGTACCCTCCAGGCTTGTCAGTTTCTCAGTCGAAACGACAGAGCCGATGATCCTTGCAAGCTGCATGCCACCACCTACGCCTTTACCTTGGAAGCGGCTGTTTTCGATTCCGCTTCAAATTTTTCATATGTGAGTTTTCCTTCAATCTCAATATAATCGACAATCGCCATAATCGTCGCGTCGACCGGCTTGTTCGTCGTGACCTCGGTCTGACGGGCGGAGCTGCCCCCGACCACGAGCACGATCTCATTGTGGCCGGCGCCGACCGCGTCGATCGCAACGGCGCATTTGCCGTCGTTTTTCATATTCAGGACGTTTACCGGCTGGACGACGAGCATCTTCAGGCCGGTCAGTTTCTCTTCCTT
>USJY01000002.1 GCA_900555065.1 uncultured Eubacteriales bacterium | reverse complement strand
CTGTTTTCCGCCGTTGTCCACCATATCGTCGGACAGCAGATATCCACCAAGGCGCAGGCAACGATATGGAACCGGATGCGGGACGCGCTTGGCACTGTAGACGCGCCGGCCGTTCTTGCCGCGGGCCCGGAACGGCTGCAGGCGTTTGGGATATCCTTTCGCAAAGCTGCGTATATTCTGGAGTTTGCCGAACAGGTGGAAACCGGAAGATTCGACCTTGCAGACGTTGCGAACAGGACGGATGCGGAAGCAATACGCATGCTCTCCGGCTTAAAAGGAATCGGCGTGTGGACGGCGGAGATGATACTGCTGTTTTGCATGCAACGCCCCGACGTGTTCAGCTATGACGACCTCGCGATCCAGCGCGGACTGCGCATGGTATATCACCACAGGAAGATCGACCGCAAACTGTTCGAGAAATACAGGCGGCGGTTCAGCCCTTATTGCAGCGTTGCAAGCTTGTACCTGTGGGCGGTTGCAGGCGGCGCGGTCGATGGTATGAAGGATTATGCGCCAAAGGCCAAAAGCAAAAAAACCGCATAATCGGTTGGGAGGGATTTCATGTATTACCGCACCAGTTATGATTCGCCAACCGGCGCGATCACGCTCGCCTGTGCGGACGGCAGGCTCGCAGGGCTTTGGTTCAATGGGCAGAAATACTACGGCGACTCTGTACCGGAACCGATGATTCCCAACGATGACTTGCCCGTATTTCACATGGCAAAAAACTGGCTTGACCGGTATTTTTCCGGACAGCGGCCCGACGTTGACGAGCTGCCGCTCGCGCCGATTGGCGGCGCGTTCAGACAGATGGTATGGCGCATCCTGCGCGAGATTCCCTATGGAGAGGTGACAGCCTACGGAGAAATTGCAAAACGGGTCGCGGCGAAAACGGGCCGGCCAATGTCGGGCCAGGCAGTTGGCGGCGCGGTGGGCCATAATCCCATTTCCATTATCATACCATGCCACCGGGTAGTCGGTGCGAACGGGAGCCTGACGGGTTATAACGGGGGCATTGCGGTAAAGCGAAAGCTATTGGAGCTGGAGGGCGTCGACACCGACCGGTTCCGTATTCCCAGGACGGGAACGGCGCTGTAAAGCAGAATGAAAAGCGCCTGCCAATTGGCAGGCGCTTTTTTGAATGGCTTGCATGAATTACAGGGTGAATATCTCCTCCGGCGTTACGACGCTGATCCCGTTTTCGCCCAGGATTTTCACCGCACGCTCATTCTCCTCAACGCGGAACACGACGTACGCATCCTCCCTGCGGCGCGTGATAAACGCATACATGTATTCGATACTGATAGCGTTGTCGGACAAAATACGCAGCACGGCGGCAAGGCTTCCGGGCGTATCGGAGATCGCTACCGCGATTACTTTTGTTACGGACACAATGTACTGTTCGCGTTTAAGCGCGGAAACCGCCTTATCCGCATCGTTCACAATCAGCCGCAAAATGCCGAAGTCCTTTGTGTCGGCAATGGACATTGCGCGGATATCGATTCCCTCATCCGCAAGAACCGCCGTGATCTCTGCAAGCTTACCCGCTTTGTTTTCCACAAATACCGAAAGTTGATCGATCGTCATACCTGTACCCTCCTTTTCAATCATGCAGTTTCCGTTTGTCAATCACCCTGACGGCTTTGCCCGTGGAGCGCTCGATGGATTTTGGCTCCACAAGCGTCACTTTTGCGGCAAGACCGAGCAGGGATTTCAATGCCTCTGTTAAATCGTTTTCCCATGCGGATATGCTGCGCACCGTGTCGGAGAACATATCGGGCGTCATTTCCACAATGACCTCCAGCGTATCGTGGCTGCCGACGCGGTCTACTATGATCTGGTAGTTCGGCGAGTAGCCGCGCTCCAGCAGTACTGTCTCGATCTGCGACGGGAATACGTTGACGCCGCGGATGATGAGCATATCGTCCGTCCGCCCGCGGGGCTTGGACATTCTGGCAAAGGTGCGTCCGCAGGGGCAGGCGTCATAGGTGATAACGCCAATATCACGGGTTCTGTACCGGATCAGGGGGAAGGCCTCTTTTGTGATGCAGGTAAACACTAGTTCGCCCTGCTGGCCGGGACCGAGCGGCTCGCCGGTATCCGGATCTATGACCTCGAGGATGAAATGGTCCTCATTGATGTGCATCCCGTTCTGTTCGCTGCACTCGTATGCAACGCCGGGACCCATGATCTCGGTCAGGCCGTAGATATCGTACGCTTTGATACCGAGCTTGCGCTGTATCTCCTGCCGCATCTGTTCCGTCCACGGCTCGGCGCCGAATATGCCGGCTTTGAGGCTTATTTCCGAAAGCGGAATGCCCATGGCCTCCAGCGTCTCGCCGATGTACATCGCATAGGAAGGCGTACAGCACAGGATGGTGGAGCCGAAATCACGCAGAATCGTGATCTGACGCTGGGTGTTCCCGCTTGAGACGGGAATGGTCGTCGCCCCGATTTTATGCGCGCCGCCGTGCAGGCCAAGGCCGCCGGTGAAGAGGCCATAGCCATAGGAGACGTGGACAAAATCCTTCGGGCCTGCGCCGGCCGCGACAAGCTGGCGGGCACAGATATCCTCCCAGATTTCCAAGTCGTGCTGCGTATAGCCCGCGACGACCTGTTTTCCCGTCGTTCCACTCGACGCCTGGATGCGAACCACCTGCTCCATGGGAACCGCCATCATACCGTATGGATATGTGTCGCGCAGGTCGCTCTTATAAGTAAACGGGAGCTTGTAAAGATCGTCCACCGAACGGATATCGTCCGGCGTTACGCCTTTTTCCTCCATAAGCGCGCGGTAGTACGGGACGTTGTCATGGACATGCTTTACCGTCTTTACCAGGCGCTCATTCTGCCACTGACGCAGGAGTGACCGCGGCGCAGTCTCGATCTCTTCCTGAAAATAACGTGCCATTTCATGCTTCCCCTCTCTTTTATTGCTTATGTCCCCGCCTATGCGAGCTGCATACCCAAGGCAAACGCCTTCTGGTTCAGGGCAAGAAATTTTGCCGGAACAACGCGTTCCAACGCCTTTTGCCACTCGTCCTGCGGCACGTCGAAGTACCGGGCGAGCCTTCCCATCAAAACAATGTTGATGGCCTTGGCGCTTCCGGCCTGCTCGGCGATCTCCAAAGCGTCGACAGCGTCGACCTGCAGGCCCAACGCGCGCAGTTTGGCAAGGATATCCTCAGGATATGCCGCCGCGCCTGTAATGACGGGCATGGGGTCGATCTGCTGGGTGTTGACGATGATACGGCCGCCGGGACGAAGGTATTCCGCCCAGCGCGCAGCTTCGAGCAGCTCAAATGAGATGATGAAATCGGCCTCGCCCTTGTCTATAACCGGGGAGTAGACCTTATCGCCATAGCGCACATACGTGACCACGGAACCGCCGCGCTGACTCATACCGTGCACTTCGGAGACCTTTACGTCATACCCCTGCTCCACAAGCAGGTTGCCAAGCAGCTTACTGGCGAGCAGCGAACCCTGGCCGCCAACGCCGACGATCATTACATTTTTCGTTTCCATCTCACGCATCCCCTTTCAGCGCGTCAAAGGCGCACAGGCTCTGACATACGCCGCAGCCGACGCACAACGTCGCATCCACCGCGGCCTTCCCCGCCTTCATGCTGATTGCGGGACAGCCCAGCCGCATACATGCCTTACAGCCTTTACAAGCGTCGCGGTCCACGCGCAGAGGCGGATTGTGCTTGACGTATTTGAGCAGCGCACACGGCCGGCGGGAGATGATAACCGATGGTTCGTCCGCTGCGAGCTCCTCCTTAACCGCTGCCTCGCAGGCCTGAATGTCATAGGGATCCACGACGCGGACGCGGCGGATACCCAGCGCGCGGCACAGCGTTTCCAGATCGATTTTTGCGGCGGGATCGCCCTTGATATTATACCCGGTCGTAGGATTGTGCTGATGGCCCGTCATGCCGGTGATGGAGTTGTCGAGAATGATTACAGTGGAATTCGATGCGTTATATGCAACGCCTGCAAGACCGGTCATACCCGAATGCATAAATGTGGAATCGCCGATAACGGCAACAGAGCTGCGCTGATTGTCTGCATCCGCCTTATTAAAGCCGTGTAGCCCGGAAATGGACGCGCCCATACAGAGCGTCGCGTCCATGGCCGCGAGCGGCGGCTGCGCGCCCAAAGTATAACATCCGATATCGCCCATGACATGTACTTTAAGTTTTTGCAAGACATAGAATATGCCGCGGTGCGGACATCCCGCGCACATGACCGGCGGGCGCATAGGCAGGGATTCTTCCAGCACTTCACCCGCATGCACCGTTTCGCCCAGGGCCGCCGCGATCATATTCTGCGAATACTCGCCGACCGGCGGGAACAGGTTCTTCCCTTCCACGTCAAGCCCCAGTGCTTTGCAGTGCCTTTCAATAATCCCATCCAGTTCCTCAATGACGACCAGGCGTTTAACGCTCTTTGCAAAATTTAAAATAAGCTGTTTGGGCAGAGGGTTGACAAGGCCCAGCTTCAGAACATCGGCTCTATCGCCGTACACTTCCTTGACATACTGGTAGCAGGTACTGGATGTGATGATTCCAATTGAACCGTCGCCTTTTTCCACGCGGTTGAGCGGCGTTGTCTCGGCATACGCGGTAAGAGACTCCATACGCTTCTCCACCACGGGATGACGAAGCTTGGCGTAGCCCGGCATCATAATATATTTCGGCGCGTTCTTCTCATACGGCTTTTTCGGCTGCACTTTACGCTCCGCAGTTTCCACGATGCTCTGAGAGTGCGAGATACGGGTGCACATCTTCAGCAGTACGGGCGTGTCAAATTGCTCCGACAGCGCATAGGCCGCGCCGACAAATGCGAGCGCTTCCGCGGAATCGGCAGGCTCCAGCATGGGCAGTTTTGCGGCGACCGCGTAATGGCGGGAGTCCTGTTCGTTCTGGGACGAATGCATGCCGGGATCGTCCGCAACTGCGATGACAAGTCCGCCGCCGACACCTGTATAAGACATGGTGAACAACGGATCGGCCGCGACGTTGAGACCGACGTGTTTCATACAGCAAAAACTGCGCCGGCCCGCAAGCGACGCGCCGAACGCGACCTCCAGCGCTACCTTTTCATTGGGCGCCCACTCGCAGTAAATGTCATCGTACATGGCGGCGTATTCCGCAATTTCTGTACTGGGGGTGCCGGGGTAGGCGGACAGCACTTCGCAGCCCGATTCATACAAGCCCCTTGCAACCGCACGGTTGCCGAGCATTAATTCTCTCATGACAATCCTTCCTTCTTATATCTGACCTTCTCGTAAATCCACAATGCGCTTGGCCTTGCCCTCGTAGCGTTCAAGAGAACGGGGCTGAACCAGCGTGACCTTCGCGTCGATTCCCAGCACGCTGCGCAGGCGGTCAACCGCCGAAGTACGCAGCTCGTCAAGCGCGGCGTAGTTCTCAAGCAGGCGTTCGTCTGTCAATTCAAACTTGACTTCAAGGTGATCGGTATAGTTCTTGCGGGTCAGGACCAGCTGATAGTGCGGAGAAACGCCCGCTATATTCGCCATCACGCTCTCGATCTGCGACGGGAATACGTTGACGCCACGGATCTTCAGCATATCGTCGCTGCGGCCCTTGACCTTATCCATGCGCGCATGGGTACGGCCGCAGGCGCAGGGTTCGTAATTGATGCGCGTGATGTCCTTCGTGCGATAGCGCAGAAGCGGAATGCCCTGTTTGGTGAGGGTTGTGATGACCAGCTCGCCCGTCTCGCCCCGTTCCAGCACTTCGCCGGTTTCGCTGTTGATGATCTCGGGCAAAAAGTGGTCCTCCGCGAAATGCAGGCCGTCGCGCCGTTCACATTCGCCGGAGACACCCGGGCCCATCAGTTCGCTCATGCCGTAATTATCCGTAGAGAACAGGCCGAACCCGCGCTCTATGCTCTGGCGCAGCTCCGGCGTGCAGCCCTCCGAGCCGAACAGGCCGATTCTGAGCTTCAGCTCGCTGTTTGTTATGCCCATATCATGCGCAACTTCGCTCATATACATGGCGTAGGAAGGGGTGCTTATAAGCACGGTGCTGCCGAAGTCCTTGAGAATCATCGCCTGTTTCTGCGTGTTCCCGCTTGAAACCGGAATCACTGCGCAGCCGAGTTTCTCCAGGCCGTAATGCAGGCCCAACGCGCCGGTAAACAGGCCGTAGCCAAACGAGATCTGCGCGATGTCGTCCCCGTTTACGCCGACCGCAGCGGCCAGACGGGCGACGCAGTCGCTCCAAATCCCGATGTCCTCGCGGGTATAGCCCACGACAGTCGGTTTGCCGGTTGTGCCGCTCGATGCGTGGATGCGCACAATATCGCGCATGGGCACGGCGAACAGGCCGTACGGGTAATTGTCGCGCACGTCCGCCTTTGTCGTATAGGGTATGTACTGTACGTCGGACAGCGACTTGATCTTCTCCGCCGTCACGCCCGCTTCGCTGAGGACGCGGTGGTAATACGGCACGTTTCTGTCACAGTAATCGACGATATGCCTGAGCCGCTCGAGCTGCAGAGCTTCCAGCTCTCTGCGGGGCATCGTCTCCAGCTCTTTCTGAAAAAACAATCCACTTCCCTCTTTCGACCTTATGTTACAAAATAGTATATCACAGTTTCACGAAAATGTCATGTGAAATTCATGCTAACTCAGATTTTCTCGATCTCCACATCCTCGGACAGCGCAACTTTCGAGGGGACTGTCACCTGCGTCTGATAACAGGAGAAAACGCGTTCTATATAGTCCGGTTCGGGACGCTTTGTCAGAAGGCTCACGAGCGGGACCAAGACCAGACCTGCGAGCATGACAAACGCGCCGGCGTTAATGGGAGAGCGAAGAAAGGCGGGGAAATAGCCGCTGAAAAATACGTTGAGGAGCATAACGACGACGCTGAACCCGAAACATGCCCAAACCGCATACTTATTCGCGCGTTTCCAGTACAGGCCGTACAGGAACGGCGCGAGAAACGCACCGGCGAGCGCGCCCCACGATATGCCCATCATCTGCGCGATGAAGGTAATGGCGGAATTGTGCTGTACGATGGCGATTACGACGGAAATGGCAATGAACACCACGATCAGAACGCGGATGACAAACAGGCGTTTTTTCTCGCTTGCGCGGCGCATAAAAGTTTCGCCGAAAAAGTCGAGCGTAAGCGTTGAAGAAGAGGCCAGCACGAGCGAGGAGAGCGTTGACATGGACGCGGACAGAACGAGAATGATTACGACGCCGATGAGGATATCGGGCAGGTTTTGCAGCATGGTGGGGACAATGGAATCATAGACCGGCGTGGTCGTACCCGAAATATACTCGATCTGGTCGCCAAACAGGCGGCCAAAACCGCCGAGGAAATAGCAGCCGCCGGCGACGATGAGCGCGAATACGGTTGAGATGACCGTGCCGGACTGGATCGCCTGCTCGCTTTTAATGGAGTAGAATTTCTGTACCATCTGCGGCAGCCCCCAGGTGCCAAGCGACGTGAGCAGCACGACGCCGAGCAGGTCGAGCGGCGCGGGACCAAAGAAAGAGGCGAACACGCCGTTCGCATCGCCCTGCGCGCCGGGAACTTCAGAGAGGCTGTAAAGCGCCTGCATAAAACCGCCCTGGCCGTTGAGCACGGCCATTATGACGGCGATAATTCCCGCGATCATGATAATGCCCTGAATAAAATCGTTGACGGCGGTCGCCATATAGCCGCCGGCAACGACGTATACGCCGGTCAACACCGCCATTACGATTACGCAGATGGAATAATCCACGCTGAAGGCCATGCTGAACAGGCGGGAAAGCCCGTTATAGAGGGATGCGGTATAGGGAATGAGAAAGACGAACGTAATGGCCGAAGCCGCAATTTTAATAGCCCTGCTGTTATAGCGGCGGCCGAAGAATTCCGGCATGGTCGCGCTCGAAAGATGCTGGCTCATAATACGGGTTCTGCGGCCCAGAAGCACCCATGCGAGCAACGAGCCGATCAGCGCGTTGCCGATTCCGATCCAGGTTGACGCGATACCGAACCGCCAGCCAAACTGGCCTGCGTAACCGACAAATATAACTGCTGAAAAATACGACGTACCATAAGCGAAGGCGGTCAGCCACGGGCCGACATTCCGGCCGCCCAGTACAAAGCCGTGCGTATCCTCCGCCGTTCGGCGGCACAAAAAGCCTACTGTCAGCATAATTCCGAAAAAAATCAGCAGAAAAATAATTTTGATCCCCATTGATCCACATTCCGTTCCTTTATCTAATATTTATATTGAACACAAACTTTATCGCAGCATCCGTTACAATTTGGCGATAAAGTTTTCATTAATCATATCAAATCAGATACGGTGCGTCAATAGTGAACGCACTGGAATGACAAAAAACATGCGTTCGGCGCCTTACGAACGATGAAAAGCGGAGGACTCTGTCCTCCGCCTGCAATACAGAATTATGGCATCATTTATAAAAGGTTTCCAAGCAGGAGAAGCGCTACACCAGGCAGGCCGAGCAAAACTGAAGTGCCTACTGACAGCAGCGTATAGCCCAGCCCGACGCCTGTTATACCCGCCGTAAGATTGATCAGCACGAGCGCGGCCACTCCGCTCACGCTGCTCAACACAATATGTTTTTTCTTTGACATTAGGCGGCCGATAATACAGATGAGCAGCACGGCAAGGACGACGCCGCCCACATAAATGAATACCTCTTTCATGTTTTATTCCCCCTCTTGCCTTTTCTTTCCCAGCGGCGGACATGAAACGCATGTCCCCTCTATCCCATATATATGGCTAAGGGATGAAAATATTCACGAAAGGCAGGTAAACATGCTTGGATTCGTACATATTCGGGCTTTGGTTTTTATATAGATATATTGTATCTATGAGAAAAGGGGCGGTACCATGTTCGTTGTCACCATGAAATTCAATAAGCAGTTGTTTTTCGTCTGCTGCGCCATGATTCTGGCTCTGCTCGGCATCACCATTTCCGCCGTTGTATCCAAACCTGTCGCCGTGAGCGCGGCGGCCATGATTGTCAAAAACAACGAGGACCGCGTATCCTTCCTCAGCAGCTTCGGCTGGACCGTGGACAGCGAGCCCTACGAGGTCGTGGAAGTCGTGATACCGAGTGAATTTGACGAGGTATACAAGAATTATAACGAGTTGCAGGAGGAGCAGGGATACGACCTGCGCGATTACTGCGGCAAGCGGCTCAAACGCTGGACGTATCAGATTACCAACTATCCGGGGCGTACAGACGACACGATCTTTGCAAACATATACATATATGAAGACCAGGTCGTGGCGGGCGATGTGACCTGCACCTCTCTTATGGGGTTCATGCACGGACTCAGCTACACCGCACAGGAGCAGGCGCAGGCCGGTTGAGATAATAAAGAACATGCATTCGCCATTCCCACATTTTTAGTGCAGACACGATTCCGCCGCCAACCTCACCGCCTCCTGCATAAGCACTTCGCGCTCGTTTGGGATTTCTCCCGCAATCACCTTTTCCAAAAGAATATTGAGAATTGTACCGATGCGGGGACTTTGCGGCATGCCGATCGAAAGCAGATCTCCGCCCTTGATTTCCATGTCCTTTCTGGCAAAACACTGCCGCTCCTCCAAAACAAGAGCAATTGCCCTGCCGAGCGCATGACATTTTTCCAGCCTTGACTCCCTGGCGGATTCTGCCTGCGCGCAGACGTCGGCAAGCCGTACGTCGATAAGCTGGCACATACGGCGCTGTCCGATTCTATTGAGCCATCTTCGCACTGTTTTCGGCGTGGGATCAATCACCGAATCGTGGTAAAGGATCAACTCCAGCACTTCGTTTTTCGTTCTGTTATCAAGGCGAAGGCGGTTGAGAACCCCTTCAGCAATATCCCGGCTCAGCACGGCATGGCCGTAGAAATGCCCGCCGTTTTCATCCTCGGTGTAGCAGAGCGGCTTTCCAATATCGTGAAGAAGCAACGCCATATTGACTGAGGTATCTCCCCCATTATAGCTTGCTACCGCGCGTGCGATGTGCTCATAGACCGTGTACTGGTGGAAGCGATTGTTCTGCGCAAACCCAACGCACGGCGCTAACTCCGGTATGATGAAAGCAAAGACATCGCCGAACGCAAGCAGCACATCTAGAATTCCTTTGCCTTTCAGCATCTTGCAAAGCTCAGAACAAATCCGCTCTGCGGCGATGTGCTTTAGTTTATGCTTGTTTTTGTGAATGGATTCTGTCGTCCTGCCATCGATACGAAACTGGTATACGGAAGCAAAGCGAAGCGCCCTCAAAATCCGCAGCGCATCTTCTGAAAAACGTTCGTCCGGGTTTCCAACGCAGGAAATCACTTTGTTCTTCAAATCCTCTTTGCCGTGGAACGGGTCAACAAGACCGGCTTGGTTAAACGCCATTGCATTGACGGTAAAGTCTCTTCTGGACAAATCCTGATGGATACTCCGGGTAAACCGCACAGAATCCGGATGGCGATTATCCGAGTAGTCCCCATCAACGCGAAAGGTGGTAACCTCAAACATACCGGAAGAGCCCATATCTACCGTTATGGTTCCGTGCTTAATTCCAGTGTCGATGGTATGAATATTGCGGCGTGCAAAGTGTTCTTTCATTTCTTCCGGCGTAGCGGATGTGCAAATATCCCAGTCTGCAGGCGCCAAACCGAGCAGGCTGTCCCGTACGCAGCCGCCAACAACATATGCTTCATAATTCGCATCCTGAAGGCCCTGCACGATTGCCCTGGCACCCTGCGGCATGTCGATTATATGCATGGATAGCCCTCCTGTTCTCGCCCGCTATGAAAATACTTTGATTTACTCGCTACCTGCACCAAACCCAACAGAATACTCCGCCAACGGTTGTCAGGAATCCAATATATCTTATAAAACAAACATTGCCGCGGATTATTCTTCAATAATCGGATAACAGGTGAAGTATTCCTTATCGATTGCGTAATAAGGTACGAATTTGAAGCGATCGACGCTGTAATGCATCGGGCTTTCTTCTTTAAGGCTTTCGAGCATTTGTTCGGGAGACATGTTGATTCTCGGAATTGTCGGCTCAATGGTAAGGCGGTTTCGAAGAGGCAAGACCTCCTCCTTCCGAACCTGCGTCAACGCCATCAGCATCGGCCCGCATAGCATTGCATAGCGGTCGCTGTTATCCCTGGGCTGGTCGTCGCCCGTGTATTTGATAAGCCTCGGCGATAAATCAAACGCAAAGGTAAGCGTATCATTATTCTGCCAAACCCGTTTCATTTCAACATAGCTGCCGGGCTTGCCTTCCGCCTGCTTTTCACCGTTTAGGTAAATATCAACAGCCGTTGTCTGCCATTCGGGGATACGGATACGCAAAGTTTTCTCCTCTGTGGATTTCGGAGTTACGGTAAGTTCAACCTTGCCATTGTAGGGGAACTCGGTTTTCATGGAAATATCCATATTGTCGCCGGTATAATCGGAAGCAATGTAAAGGTTTACGAAAACTCCCTTTTCATCGGCGCTGTAAATATAGGACGGCACGGTGGGGATAAACATAGTAGCCGCAACCTCACAGCAGTTGTTCCAGTTTCTGCCCCATTCCTTTTCGCCGTGGAAACGCACGTGATAACGCGTCCACCCGTCTTCGGCGGTACGGCAGGCGGCGATAGCGTTGAATAAGCTTTCTTCCAATGCTTTAGCATATCTTTCTTCGCCGGGGAATAACTGCATTAAGCGCATATTGATCAGACACCAGAATACCGATGAACAGGTTTCTCCGTTATGGCCTGTTGTGATATAGTAAGAGCCGGGCGGGTATGGTCCGTCCACCTCGCAGATAGCGGCTGTGCCGCCGATATGTATATAATATTTGCGCCAAATTTCATAACCGCCCATCAACGCATCCAAATACTTCCGCTCACCGGTTGCCCTGTATTCGTCCGCAAGGGCTTCAATGATAAGAAGCGCATAGCAATGCGGCTGATGCCCCGGGTAATTCACCACTGCAAGAGAGTTCTCGTCGGCAAGGGTTTTGAGCAGGTAATCCTGGTCAAAATACTTCTGCACGGTGAGCATATCGCTGTCCTCTTCACTGTTTGCCATGAGTGGCAAGCCAGGGTAGGCATTGGTGGAGTTTGTTCCGCAAACCATATGGGACAGATGCTGAGGCTGCTTTTCAAGCCAATTATACATTTTGCGCGCGTTATGTAAGCCGTCCGCATTGCCGGCATTGTGGGCATACAGCATGGCGCGTGTCCAGAAAACTCTGTCATAATTCTTGCGCTCGCTGAAAGGGGTAACGTCATCGTCAAAGGACTCGGACTCGGGATAATAATTAAAGTATCCGTCATCCCGCATACGGGCGGTTATATCCGCCATGATCTTTTCGCCGATGGCACGAAGCTCCGCATCCTCCTCCCACAAAAGAAAGTTATATGCGCCTGCAAGAAGCCTTGCTTCGTTGGACGCAGGCAAGAAGTGCGACCAACCGGGGCCGTCAACGCCGCCGTATATTTCGTCCACCCCGTTATCTTCGCAGTAAAAGGGCACGTTGAAATCATACTTGATAATTTTATTATTGTCCGCCATCATCTTGGTGAAAATCCTGTCCTTGATTTTTACGCCGCCCTGCGGACAGGTTGCTTTGTATGCAACCTTTTTCCAGGTCTTCGGGGCAGAGGTTTTCTTAACGCCCCGGGCGATTTCGTCATACTCCCGGAGCTTTAGATCGCGCATATACTCGGCGTAATTTACAATGGCGTCCGCTTCAAACGACCAAACCTCCAGCACGGCATGCGGGCGCGACTTCACCTTTTCGGAAACCACGGTAATTTCATGGATTTTATCGCCGGCAATATCTGTTTTCTCAAAAAGCATTTGCTTCAGATTTTCGCTGTTTTCGGTATTGACGGTAGCCTGATACTCGCCGTCAACATATATCTTTGCCATGCCGCCGTCGGGCCTTGTATTGAAATAAACGCGTACAAAACTACCGCTGAAGGTAAAGATACATCTGCTGTATTGGATGGATGTGTATCTTCTTGTTCCGTCATAAACCCAGTTGCCGAAATACTGGATCCCGTTGTATGCTGCCGCATAAGTTTTAGGCATAATTGTTCCTCCCATATTTTATTTGCATGCAGTTAAAATCACCAGTTCGCTTGTTAAGGATGCATCGTTATGGAGCTTTAGGCCCTCATACTTCAATATTCTGCCCTCGCAGACAAACTCCTCATTTGTATTGTCAAGATGCACAAGATAATTCTTCGATGCCTTTAAAACGGGCGATGATTTCCATATCCGCGCTGTCCGCTAGGCGGAACAGTCCGAGCACTGCTTTGGATGAATCTTTTGCAACAAGCTCCAATATGCCTACGCCGCGGCTGTCCTCGCCGTCAAGAGCGGGCGTATGGTGGTAGATTGAGGATTCTTCAATAAAGGTACGCACAAAATGATTGTACAAATCCAAAAAGTGCTTGAATCTTTCCTGCATTACAGGGTTTTCTGTTGCGGAAAGGGGCGTGCCGCAGCCGTGGCCGTGATGTGCCGTCGGGCGGACAAAGAGCATCTGCCTGATTTGAAAATCCAAATCCGCCATGGTATGGGCGTCCATTGTTGTGGTGAGCCTGTCTATCAGCTCGGGCGGCAGACACATCGTCATACCGTTTGTTATATCAAAGCTGCGCGGAGAAACAGGGTTGTCGGTTATCCAGGTATGGCAGAAGTATTTCACCGCACCCAAATCTGTTCTGCCGCCGCCGGATGCGCAGTTTTCAAAAATAACATCAGGAAAGCGTTTGCGCAGGCGCTCATACATAGCCTGGAAACGCTCGTTGTAACGCCAATCGCTGTTCTCAAAATAGCCGTCGCGCATATTGCCCGAATATGGCACATCGTAGATATGGTTGAAATCCAGACGGAACATATCCACCTTTGTGTATTCTATCATCCTTATGATATGATTTTCAACCCAGGCATAAGATTTATCCTTTGCCAGATCCACAATGCCTCCAACCCCCTTTTCGGGGAATCCGCCGTTATTCTTCTGGTTGTAGCCCATTGTGACAAGACCGGCGCTTTCTTTTGCCGCGTTTGAAAGAGAGCCTATTCTTTCCGGCTCCATCCAGAGCCCAAAAAGCAAGCCCTTTTCGTGACAGTAATCGCGAAGCTCGCCTATGCCGTTGGGGTAGCGGGTTATATCCACCTCCCAATCGCCGGTACTGGAAAGCGCACGGGTACTGTCAATCGGAAAATACCAGTTGGCATCAATATAAAATATATCATAGCCCATTTCCGCGGCTCTGTCCACACATATTTTGTCCTCTTCAATATTTCCGTGGCCCGCGGTTTCAACCCAACAACCCCTGCTTCTTGCCTGTGGGTGCATTACGCTGTTGCGGATAAAGGAGTGCATACCGTTAACGGCTTTGTCGAGATCCCCGTTTACCATACCTATGATAAGCTCGGGAGTTTTTATTGTTTCCCTGGGTGCAATCACTCTCAATGGGTTGCGCGCTTCGATTTTTGCGGAAAACGCCAGGCTGCAGTGATCCTGTATCATTGAGTTCCCCAGCCTCTCGGGGTTTACATCGAAGCTGAAGCGGTAGCCGCCGCTGTATGCCAGCTGACCGATAAAAGTTGTGCCCTTGGCCTTGTTTTCCAGAACGAAAAACGGATGCCTGTATCTCGCTCTCGTGTATCTTGCGCCAAAGGACAGACAGTCCATCGGCAAATCGTGCCAACGGAACATACCCTCGTGCATGTGGACAGTATGCTTAAAATAACCCAAACGGTACGGGCTTTCCTTTGTTTGGTCGGTTATATGATTTTTCCAGCGCTTGGTGGTTTCCAAACCGCCGCAAAGAATATGCATCTCGCCCAAAGCGGCCGCCGTTTCTCCTGTGTTTTCGATTTCGAGCCAGCGCGATAAAACCGGCGAGCCGTCAATAAGCGTGCACACCGTAACCGTTACGGGAATAAAACCGTGCTTTAAGATGATTTTAACGGTGAGATTCTTTTCGCGCTCCTCCTTTTCTATTCCCTCGCAAACGAAATGGCTCATGATTGACTGCCCGTTCATATCAAATTTAAAGGCAAAGCTTTCGGCAAAGTCCGCTGCCGTAAGGATTTGCGGATTATCCCAAGAATCATGGGGAAACGGCATATACCCCGCGCCGTTCCAGCCCAAGGCGGTAAATATTCCGTCACGCAGGCCCTCGGTATAGGTTGTTAAGCCGGTACGGTAGGTTACCGTCAGGTTTTCGCCCTCGGATATGTTAACATCATAAAATTTCTCTTTCAATTTACATCCTCCGGGTATGATTTGTTTTGATTATGTATGGATACAGGAAAAAAATCTGCAATACAGAATAAATGTCTGTTCTCTGATAAGGCAGTACGGAAAAATCCGTACTGCCCGCTGCTTACGCTTTTGGTGCGTATTCAATGATTTTTGCCCGCCGCTTACGCTTTTGGCGCGTATTCTATGATTTTTGCATCCTGAAGGCTGTCGATATGAATCGTGATACCGCTTGTCATAAGCTGGTAACCGGTAAGCTCGATGCGATCGCCCGTATCTATATCGGTGAGCACATAAACAGTATCCTTTTCCAAGCCGCTTAAATAGCAAAGCTGACTTGTCTGTGTTGAGCCCTGACGCTTAAACATCTGAATAATCCCTGTGTTTTCATCCCGCAAATGCCACTGCCAGCCTATCCATTTTTCGGCCGTATCCGACCATTCGGTAAGCGGATAATAGTCACCTAAGAAGTAGGGGCTGTACTTTACATGCTCCTCCATTACATTTTTGGCGGAGGCAATAAGCGCCTGATCGCCGCTTTCAATATTATACACAAAGTTGGTACACTGCATAAAATTGGAGCGGCTTACATATTTCATGGAGGCCGAACTGGTCTCAACAGTGGATTGTCCCGAATACGGAGCAAACATATTTATGCCGTAGGTTTGGCACTGCGTAACGATTGGATCGTTGCAGTTATCGTCACGCCATAAGGGATAGGAGCGGGACTGCGTTTCCAGGTCAAGACGCTTGCCGCCGGATGCGCAGGAGTCTATCATCACGCCGCATTCCTCGATAAGAAAATCATAATACTTATAGTAGTTTACGATGTATTTATTCTCGGTTATACCCGTGCGGTTTTCACCCTCGGTTTCGGCGTCTCTGATTTTCCAATAGGGCAAAAGGTCAAAATTGCAGTCCTGCCGGTACCAATCGACGCCGTTTATCTCCAGCGAATTTTTTATAAAATTGCAAAGGTAGTCCAAAACCTCGTCATTGGCTAAATCTATACAGCTCTGCGCTTCGCTATAGATAAGCCAGCCCTTATCCATAAACTCTTCTTTCCAATCCGTATAATTGGCAATACGCTCGGGCTCATACCAAAGCACGGTTTCTATTCCGTATTCGTGCGCAACATCCGATATTCCCTTTAAGGATTCGCCAAAACGCTCCGGATCGGGCGTCCAATTCCCTACGCTTGACCACCAATTGCCGCCAAAAAGCACGCTCCAGCCGGCATCCATCTGCCAGGAATCAAACGGCAGGCCGTTTGCCAGGCGAAGCTTTATGCCGATTACCTGGTTGTCGGTGGTAGCATCCTCCATGAGATTTGTTACATAAACGTTGTTATTCATTTGCTGGCGGGTTTCCAGGGTTTCGCCATCCTCTTTCGGCTGAATGTAGTTATAGAGGAAGTGTGTCCAGATATTCTGCGCACGGGTAATATCCTTTTCCCAGAAAAGCAATGTCATTCTTGCGCTGCGTATAGACTCGCCAGGCTTTAAATAAGTTTCCAGATATTCCTGACGCGTATCTATTTCCACGCCGTTTTCCGTTTGGGTAAGACTGGATTTCCATTGCCCCGTCCAGCCGACGGAGAAGAATATGCCTTCCTTGCCCCAGGAGGCCTCTTCATTTTCCCAGTACACATTGTAGTACGGCGCCCAGCGCACACTCGGCCTGCCGTTAGAACCATTGAACTCGATTGCGCGCCCATCGGTAAAATGCCTTACCTCGGGCTTAAAGGAGACTGTGGCATCTCTGCCGCCGCCCCATCCGAGCACGTCATATACGTTATTGCCGGCATTGCCGATTGTTGCCTTATAGCCGGAAAAGTCGGTGATAATACCGCTGTTTGCATCACCCGTATTTTCTATCCACACTGTCCATTCGCAAACGGGCGCAACCTTATACAGCACGGCTTTTATCGATACTTCCAGTACCTCGCCGGGCTTTTTGTAAGTTACTTCCCATTCAGTCATGATATCATCGGAGGCAACCTCCTCGACATTTCTTTCGTACTCGGTAAATACCTCGGAGAACAGTTTGCCGTCTACTGCAAAATCAAAACCCAGGGTGTTCGCATCCGAACTTTCTAAAATCTGCTCTTTAATATATGCCTCTGCCTTGGCATACTCGGCTTCGGTTGCCTCAACCTGTGTGGCGTCTATCGCATAATCACGGTCTATGTAATAATACGAGTCGCCCTCTAAACCCGTGTTCAATGCTATATCATACTGCCCTGCATCCCAAAACTGCCGCGCGCATCCGGTAAACAGGGGCAGCAGGATACATGCAAGCAGAAGGGCTGAAATAAATCTTTTCTTTTTCATATTCACTAACCACCGTTTATTTTTTCAGCTTGCCTATTTTAACTGCCAGAATTATGATAACAGCCAAAAGAATGACGCAAACGCCTGCAAGACCGTAGATTACGGGCATCACCCAATCGGGCATGATAACCTGGGGAAGCGCGGTTTCGACAAAGCTCAGGGAACCGCCGCCGTTATTGGGAGTATTATCCCCTGCTGATGAAGATTCTGATGAGGAAGTCGCGTCGGAAGAAGGTTCTTCAGAAGGATCGATATTCAACTCGTATACTACCTCGATATCGGTAACAACATAAGCGCTGCCGTAGCTGGCAAGCGTGGTATTGCCGGCAAGCGTTTCCGTGCCGTCGACCGTTCTTACCGGCGGC
>USJY01000001.1 GCA_900555065.1 uncultured Eubacteriales bacterium | reverse complement strand
AATAACTGATTTAGACGATAAAAGCAAGAAATTAATCCAAATAACGAATTAAATTCTTCTCTGTTAAAATATCTGAATAGGTGTAAGACTCCACGTATGTATTGGCTGGTTCACCTGGTAAGCTGTTGTCGTTCGTATACTCGATAATAAATAAAGAAGGATAGACCTCAATTAAGCGTCCAAATTTATTTTTTTGACGTTTCCGTCCATTTTCAAGCGTCATTTCAACCACTTGTCCTTCATGGGCCTTGATTTCTTCCTTAATTTTTTTCATTTTTGCAACATCTGTAAATGCATCACTCATCTTATTGATCCTCTCTCTTTGAAATACTTGAGAATTTATTGTATTCCTTTTGGAATATTAATTCGACTGTCCCACGCGCACCTGAACGGTTTTTCTCGATAATCACTTCAACCGTATTATTAGGCATTCCATCTTCTTCCTCTTCACCAGCTCGATCATAATAATCATCACGGTACAAGAAAGCAACAATATCCGCATCCTGCTCGATGGAGCCGGATTCGCGCAGGTCCGAAAGCTGCGGACGGCCGTCTTTGCGGTCCTCCGTCTTACGGGCCAGCTGTGAAAGCACGATGAGCGGCACGTTGAGCTCCTTCGCCATGATCTTCAGCGCACGGGTCATTTCACTGACCTCCTGCACGCGGTTCTCTATGCGGCGGCCGGAAGACATCAGCTGCAGATAGTCCACAATGACAAGGCCGACGTCCTTAAGCCGGCGGAGCTTCGCTTTCATCTGGCTGACCGTGATATTGCTTGAATCGTCAAAGTAAATAGGACAATCGGCGAGCAGCTTGGTCGCTTCCGCAATTCTGCGCCAGTCATCGTCCTGCAATTCGCCCGTGCGGAGTTTGTAGTTTTCCACAAGCGCCTGGGACGAGATGATACGGTCGACAAGCTGATCGTTCGACATTTCCAGTGAAAAAAATGCGACTTTTTTCTTGGCCTTAAGAGCCACGTTTTCCGCAATATTGAGCGCAAGGCTTGATTTACCGATACCAGGACGGGCGGCAACAATGATCAGGTCGCTGTTGTGCATGCCGCCCAGAAGGTTATCCAGGTCGGGAAAATAAGTCGGGGTGCCGAGAAACTGCTCCCGGCCCTCGCCCGCCATTTTATTATAGCGGTCTATGCTCTCCTGCAGACCTTCGCGCAGGGAATAGAACCCGGTGTTGACGCGGGCATTGGTAATATCATAGATACGCTGCTCCGCATACTCGACCACTTCGTCCGCGCTGTCGGTCATCTCCATGGCGCGGGTGCGGATCGCGTCCGCCGCCTCTATCATCTGGCGCAGAATGGCCTTCTGCACAATGATCCTGGCGTAGTTCTCCGCATTCTCAATGGACGGGACGACCTCCGTAAGGGAAAGCAGATACTGCTTGCCTTCCGCTTCGGAGAAAATCCCCTTCGCGCGGACTTCATCCAACAGCGTTACATAGTCGATGGGCTTTGCAGCAAGGTTCATGGATAGCATCGTCTCATAAATACGCCGGTGCTGCTCCATGTAGAAGTATTCGGGACGGAGCAGCGGTATCAGCGTATCTAAAACGGAATAGTCGATAATCACAGCGCCCAAAACGGACTGTTCCGCTTCAAAGCTGAACGGGACGCTGCCCGTCAGCTGGTCTTCCAACGCCATACCACCGCTCCTTTCCTATCATGATCTTGATTACTTACGCTTCTTTGACGACCACAAATACAGTCGCCGTTATATCCGGGTACAGCCGGACGACGACCGACGCGGTGCCGCAGCTGCGGATGGGCTCTTCCAGCTGGATCTTGCGGCGGTCCACTTCAAGATGCAACGAGTCCTGGATCGCGTCCGCGATCTCTTTTGCCGTGACGGAACCGAACAACTTGCCGTTTTCGCCGGCTTTGACGGCGATTTCCACTGTTTTGCCTTCCAGGCTGTCCGCCAGCGCGCGCGCGGCAGCTTTTTCCTCGGCGATTTTACGGGCTTTCGCTTCGTTCTGGGACCTCATAACGTTCAGGTTGTTGCTGTTCGCCTCCACCGCAAGTCCGCGCGGCAGCAGATAATTGCGCGCATAGCCGTCCGACACATTGACAAGTTCGCCTTTTTTCCCCTTGCCCTTTACATCCTGCTGCAGGATTACTTTCATGAGTTCAGCCTCCCATTCGCTTTTTTAAAGCGCGCGCGCCAGCCGGTAAAACTGTCGACCACGCCAAGAATGATATACAGAGAAGTAAAATCTATAAACAAACCGATATACGGGCCGCAGCACGAGAGAACGAGCAGGATCACGACCACGGCTTTTACGCCTGTCCGCTCCGTGTTGCGGGTCAAAAACCGGTAGGCGCACACGACGCCCGCGATAAACAGAGGTGTAGACAAAATCATTACATAGTTCATAAACACGGCCGAGACGGCGCCTTCCGTCAGCATCCCCAGCAGCATGCTCGCCACAAAAGTTCCGGCGGCGACCCGCGATATGCGAAGATCTGCCAGGCGCTCGGTCGACACCAGGCCCGGATACTTTTTCGCGGTCAGACCCCGCGCAAGGGCCTGCGCGACATATGCGGCCGCCATAATAAACGTTGCGATCAGGCCGGGCATATAGAGCAGGATCATCTCAAACATATAATCCTTTTGCGTGAGCGCCATGGTAACCAGTGCGTCGAGCTGCTCCGATGGATAGTTCGCGTAGAGCTGATGTACCATTGCATAGATTTCATCGTCCAGCGCGTTGCTGATCTCGTCGAGCGGCCCGGTTATAATCTCCATACTGAGATTGCCCTGGGTCGCATACAGATAAACCGCAAAAAACAGGCCGAGCAGCACGGCCGTCCCCACCGTAGATACGGCGACAACGCTGGACAGGCTTCCATTGCGGAATATGCCGTAACCTGTGAAGAGGACCAGCCCCAGCAGGAGCAGGAACAGCAGACCTGCGGCAAGCCATCCGCCCGCCGAAAAATACAGGAGCGCTGCAGAAAGGGCCAGGACCGCATATACGCTGTTTTTCCAGAGCAGATGCCCCGCCAGCATAAAACCCGCCGCAAAGACGCAGAGAAGCGCGGTGAGCGCAAGCTCGCCACGCGCCAAGATTGACAGCGCCAATATGATGATACCTATCAGGTAATAGCTACCCGCGCGCCTGATTTGCTCGCTTCTGTCCGCCATATGCGTCCTTACTCCTGTTTACCCAGTTAAAATTCGTTAAATCGTTCAAATTATTATACCATTCAAGTCTTCAAGTGTAAATAGAAGTTTTAATAATATTTTGTGACGCAAAGTATTTTTTACAGTGAAAAAGACGGCGGTATACGGGCGATAGAAAAGATAACGGCTACAGGGGGGCGGTTTGCATCCGCCCCCCTGGGGTTTCTTATCACAACGCCCGGATAACTGCCGTTTATACGGCTGTGATTACCGGACCGAAGACCTGTTTTCCGCTACGGATATGAGAGAGTATTTGCGCTTGGTGGCCTGCCCTCCGCGCAGATGGCGTTCCGCCTTGTTTTTGTCAAGCACATGCTTTACCTGCCGATAGAGATTCGCATTGATCTTTGGCAGCCGTTCCGTTATATCTTTATGTACTGTGGATTTGGATATGGAGAATTTTTTGCCAGCCGCCCGCACCGTCGCCTCATTCTCTATAATATAGAGGGCCAGTGTTATCACTCTCTCTTCCGGTAACCCTTTCACTGTGTCCCATCCCCTTTTCATCGGTTTCATCACATGTATATGCCGGATGGAAACAAAAGATACCAGAAACGAAATGAATTGAAACGGGCTTATGCCGGCGCGTCAGCTTTATGATATGGAATCAACAGACCTCAAAGGCAAAAAAACGGATATGACAAACGCCATATCCGCGAAGGAAATCGGGATGGTATGGTCGGACGGGTCAGATCCGAACACATCTCCGCTCCCAGTAATCCTCAAAAAGTACTCTCTGTTTATATATACCGCACAACGCCGATTTTGGAATGAGATTCATGCAGTTCTGCTATTTCCATAAAAAACACGAGCCCATTCCTGTGGAAACACCACAAATGTCACATGCTGGCGAAGATTGACTCCAAAACATCCACATCATAGGTTGTTGAGATGATATACGTATTGAATTCATCCATATAGCAGAGCTGATTGATATTCTTATTCGAGAGCAGAAAAACGGTGCGTCCGTTAATGGTTTTACGCAGGCCGCTTGTGAAATACCCCTCTATTTCGACCTCGTTGTTGTCGATATCCGGGTCCAGTTTGCTGATTTTCTGGTTGACGATGCTGATTGAGACACTGTCCTCTCCCTTGACGAGGCTGACCATAATGTTCACCTCGTTTAAAGTGGATTCCACGCGCATGCTGTCCACCTTCATATCCGACGGAAGTTCGGACGGCCACAGGAATGCGACGTAACCATTGTCCGACATGTTTTGCTGCAGCAGGCTGTAAATTTCAGCCGAGCTCATTTCTTCCGCCGTTCCCGTATCGTTCGCATACCGGAGAACAACCGCGTCCTTGGTCCAGGTAGCGAATTCAGACGCTATATTAAAATCAAACGCAATGGTGGAGACTGTATTGACCACGAACAGGAATACGAGGACTATGCTGAACGAAACAACCACGCGAAGCCGGGCGGGCAGAGCCTTCAGCCGACGGCATCCGGCCGGAAGAGGGCCGTGCGCATAAGACTTGGAATCGAATGTAAGATTCGGCATATCCTGATCCAGACGCTCCATTCGCAGCAGTATATCCGTAAGCTCTTCGACAAGATCCGTATTCATTTTTTCATCAGGCTTTGCAAGCTCTCTATCCAGGGCGGCTTCTACCGTTTCCCGGTGCAAGGCGCTGGTTTCTCTTAAAATCTCCTGAAACGCCTTGGTGGATAAAGATTTCCGCATGAGTATCACCTCTTATTATATATACCATAAAACTGCGGTTTTGGAACGATTTGCAACACTTAATTCATCAACATACTTGCGATTATCTTTACTTTGTTGACCAGCTGCGTCCTTCGCTTATACACCGCTGAATCGCTCAGACCCAGTTGCTGTGCTACGGCATGGATGGCCCGGCGCTCTTCAAACAGAAGCACCAGAAGTTCTCTGTCCTCTTTTGTAAGGCGTTTCAGAACTTCTTCTTTCAGCACATACAGCTCGTAATCGTTGACATGCTCCAGAAAATCCACTTCATACGACAATTCGTTCTGAACGGACGGCTCGTCGTACGACTTCTGGTCGCGCTCTTTCTTCATGCGCCGATATTCTTTCATGACAAAATTGTTTGCCACGCGATAGAGCCATGCGCCGACGTGCTCCAGGTCTGTGATGCGGTCGCTTGACTGATACAGCGTCAAAAACGTATTCTGCGTGCAGTCTTCCGCGCGCGCCGCGTCGCCGTTGAGACGGTGCAGACAATATTTATAAATCGGCTTGCTCCAGCGATCCCAAATACTTTTGAACTGCTGTTCCCATTCTTCCGCCTTCATCTGCACCACCTCCTTTTTTTCGCTTATTTTTTATTATATCATACACCGGTAATTTGTATAGTTCTTTTATCAAATTTTATTTATTTCTCAACCGGATTCTTCACTGCGGCCAGGCGCGCTCTTTTTTCATAAAAAGTATTTCTTTTTATCCTTAAATGATGTATGATATAAATAACAAAAAACGCTGGAGGCCTTGACGCATGCTGAAACGGAAACTGACGCCGCTGGTACTGCTGCTTTCGCTCGCTTTTATCGGCGCGCGCTGCTATCAGTACATGTATCTGATAGACAACACGACCGGCTATTATACGCCGCATATATTCAATACGCTGCTGGTGGTTTTCGCCTCGGCATGCTGCGTTTTTCTCGCGGCACCGCTGCTGCTGCGCCGAAGCTGTTTTCTAGTGGATATGGTCCGGACGAGCTCCAAGACTTTCTTTTGCATGGTGAATCTCGCCGCCTGCCTTGCCTTTGCGGCGGTGACGACGATTGGCGTTTACCAGCTTGCCACAGGTGAAAAAAATGGGATTACAGATATACTTGTTTTTGCTCTGTTTGCCGTTATATACTTTGCCTACATCTTCATCAACGGCGGCTCGCCTGCCATGGGCAGCGGTATGCACCTGTGTCTGATCGGTCCGATCGGATTTTCTGTAGTGCGGCTGACAGTGGACTTTAACCAGCTGACGATGAACGCGAATGTATCGGGATATAAATACCTGCTGCTGGGATTAAGCGCGTCCATCTGTTTTTTTCTCATGTTTGGCCGGTATCAGTTGGAAGGTACGGCAACGCGCGGCGCGTATGTCTTCGCGCGGCTTACCGTATTTCTGCTCGGCGCGGCTTCGGTCAGTCCCTTAATTATGCATTTTCTGCCCGGCACCGTATACGCGGAGAGCGTTTCGATCGTATGCCGGTTCGTAGATGTGATCACGATTCTGTATGCATGGTCCTTTATCAGTGTCGTACGGATTAACGACGGCGAAAGTGTTTTCAAGCGCGAAAAAGAGGATATCTCGGTTGCGCAGAAGAGATAGGGACTTCTTGCTCAGACTGTGACGGAGCGTGGGACTTGCCTGCGCTTGCTCGACTCGTTCGGGTATTTCAGGATGGCAGGCAGTTACGCTTTTTATAATTTGATTGACTTCAGCGACTAGAATAATTTCGTTTTGGGCAGTTATTTGCACGATGTTCCGCACCGAAAGCATACCGGGGACATATGGCAGACAATCTGCCGAAGAAAGAGAGAAAGAATGACTGTATCTTTTGTTGTTGTGGCGTATAATGCGCAAAATACTCTTCCCTCGCTCCTGAAAGATCTGTGCGCGCAAGACTATCCGCATGAGAAAATTGAGGTTCTTCTTATCGACAGTATGTCCAAAGACGGCACGCGGGCAGTGATGGAATCCTTTGCCGCAGAAGACCATGGGTTTCAGAAAGTGGTCTTGCTGGAGAACCCCGGAAAGACCCTGCCCTGCGGCTGTAATGTGGCCTTGAAGAATTATACCGGCGACGCCATCGTCCGTCTGGATGCACATTCCAATATTGATCCTGATTTCATCTCCAAAAATGTGGAGATTCTGGAAAGCGGAGAGGACATCAGCGGGGGGCAGGTGGAAAGCATCCTTGCTAACGATACCCCATTCCAGCGCACTCTTCTCCTAGCGGAAAATTCCGCGTTTTGCGGTGGGGTTGCGGCGTTTCGACGTCTAACCGTAAGAACCTATGTCAATACTATGGCGTTTGCGATGTATCGCAGAGAAGTATACGACAAGGTCGGCCTTTATAATGAGAATCTCGCCCGGACGGAAGATAACGATATGAGTTACCGTATCGGGCTTGCCGGATATAAAATGTGCTGCGATCCTGTTATTAAGACCCGTCGGGTCATTCGCAGCTCCTTTAAGGCATTGTTGCGGCAAAAATACCTTAACGGCTATTGGATCGGAAAAACGATGGGTATACAGCCGAAATGTTTTTCGTTGTTCCATTTTGTACCGCTCATTTTTGTTTTCGGGATTCTTTTCACCACTGTTCTTGCCTGTGTGGGATTCCCTATGCTTGCGGCTGTAATGTGGATATTGTATGCCGTTGCCGCCGTCGGCGCATCGATTCTTGATATGCGCCGGACGCCTTTTGTCTGTACCCACCTTCTCCTGCCCTTTGTCTTTCTGGCGCTGCATGTTGCTTACGGCGTTGGAACTCTCGTTGGACTGATTGCACTGCCCTTCTGGCTGAGAAAAATAAAAAAATAATAGGGTATTTACCTGATACGCATTTTTTTCCGCCCGGCACCGCGTACGCAGAGAGCGTTTCGATCGTATGCCGGTTCACAGGCGCGATCACGATTCTGTTTGCATGGGCCTTTATCAGCGTCGTACGGACCAGCGACGGCAAAAGTGTTTTTCAGCTGCGAAAGAGAGGAGATAATTCAAATGCGCAGAAGAGATAAGGACAACTACTATTTGGACATTGCGCAGACTGTGGCGGAGCGCGGGACTTGCCTGCGGCGCAATTTCGGCGCGATTATCGTAAAGGACGACAATATTATTTCTACGGGGTACACGGGCGCGCCAAGGGGCAGGAAAAACTGCTGCGACATCAATGATTGTATACGGGACGACCTGAACATCCCGCACGGGGAGCGGTTTGAACTTTGCCGCAGCGTCCATGCCGAGGCAAACGCGATTATTGCCGCGGCGCGGGACAAGATGCTGCAGGGCGTGATGTATATCGTGTGTATGGACGCGAAAAGCGGCGAAATCGTAGCGGGCGTGACCTCCTGCGCCATGTGCAAAAAACTGATTATTAACGCGGGGCTTTCAAAGGTCGTTATACGGGACACAAAAGACGACTACCGCGTAATCGCCGTTCGCGACTGGATATTCAAAGATGAATCGCTCTCTGTAACGGCGGAAATGTGAGATAAAAGGGCCGGGCGCGATATGCGCCCGGCCCGAACAAATAAATGCGCCGGAGTCGTCCTCCGGCGTATTTATATTTATGAAAGCAGTTCTTTCAAAATCTCGTTTACAAGTTTCGGGTTCGCCTTGCCCTTGGAAGCTTTCATCGACTGTCCGACCAAGAATCCGAAAGCGTTCATCTTTCCCGATTTATAGTCGTTTACCGACTTCTCGTTCTCGGCGAGCACCTGTTCGATCAGGGCACGGATGCTGTCCGTATCGCTGATCTGGACAAGGCCCAGTTCTTCAATCAGCACGGCGGGGTCTTTACCGGTTTCAAAAATCTCCTGCAGCACTTTTTTACCGGCGCTTTGGGAGATTGTCCCCTTCTCGATCAGTGCAAGCAGCTCCACGAGCTTCTGCGGCGTGAGCAGACTGTCCGCCACGTCGATTTCCAGTTCGTTGAGGCGTTTGGCAACGTCGCCGAGAAGCCAATTGGCAATCTGTTTTGCGCTGCCGGGCGCAAGGGCCAGGCACTGATCGAAAAAGCCGGCGCGCGCAGGCGCGAATACAAGCTGTTCCGCATCGGCATACGGCAGACCGAGCTGCTGATAATACCGCGTAAGCTTTACTACGGGAAGTTCTGGCTGCTCTTTTTCAACCTGGTTCACCCACGCGTCGTCAATCACAATCGGGCAGAGGTCTGGATCCGGAAAATAGCGGTACTCGAACGCATCCTCTTTGCTGCGGAGCAGCGTGTTTTTACCCTTGACGTCGTCCCACCGCCGCGTCTCCTGTTCGACCGTACCGCCGCTCTCCAGCAGCTTGACCTGGCGCTTGTATTCATAGTCGATTGCGCGTTCAGCGGCGGAGAAAGAGTTGACGTTTTTCATCTCCACGCGCGTGCCGAACGTATCGCTCCCCTTTTCGCGTACGGAAACGTTGATATCGCAGCGGATAGAACCCTCCTGCATTTTGCAGTCGGAAATGCCCAGGTAAAGCAGGATGAGGCGGATTGTTTCCAGAAAGTCTTTGGCCTGCCGACTCGAACGAAGGTCGGGCTCGGTGACGATCTCGATCAGGGGAACGCCACAGCGGTTATAGTCGACAAGCGAGCCGCCTAGCGCCGATTCGTGCGTAAGCTTGCCTGCGTCCTCTTCGATATGGATACGGGTAATCCGACAGTTGTACAGCGCGCCTTCGGAATAATAGTCCACCGCACCGGCTTCGCATACGGGCAGGTCGAACTGCGAAATCTGATAGGCCTTGGGCAGATCGGGATAGAAATAATTCTTGCGGTCGGATTTGCACAGGCGGTTTATGCGGCAGCCGAGGGCCGCGCCCATACGCATGCAGGAGTCAACAACCGTCCTGTTGAGCACGGGCAGCACGCCGGGAAAACCCATGCAGACCGGACAGCAGTTGGTGTTCGGCTCCGCCCCGAATTCGTTTTTGCAGGCGCAGAATATTTTGGTTTTGGTATTCAGTTCCGCGTGGATCTCAAGACCCACGACAAGCTCGTATTCTCTCATGCGCGCTCCCCTCCCCGGACGGCCGCAGGCACGCCGATTTTCATATCCGTATGCCGCTCGTAGGCATACGCGCCG
The DNA here is from genome assembly GCA_900555065.1 of uncultured Eubacteriales bacterium. GTDB lineage: Bacteria > Bacillota > Clostridia > Oscillospirales > UMGS1783 > UMGS1783. Next base: position 10,031 of record USJY01000001.1, on the reverse strand, counting down.
CTCACAAGCATCCTGTCGGACAAGTGGTTGCCGATAAGCTGCATCCCGACCGGCATACCGTTGCCGTCGCGCCCGCAGGGAACGCTGACGGCGGGGACGCCGGCAATATTGATCGACACGGTGCAGAGGTCAACCATATACATCATGCGCGGGTCGTCAACGCGCTCGCCGAGCTTGAACGTCTCGACCGGCATGGTGGGCGTGACGAGCATATCGTACTTCTCAAACGCTGCGCGGAAATTGCTGCGCATAAGCCGCTGAGCAGCCAGGGCCTTCTTGTAATATGCGTCGTAATAGCCGGAACTGAGCACATAATTGCCCAGCAGAATCCGGCGTTTTACCTCGGCGCCAAAGCCCTCGGTACGGCTGCGCAGATAGAGATCGTTGAGATTGTCAAAGTCCGCGGCGCGGTACCCGTATTTTATGCCGTCATAGCGCGCGAGGTTGGAAGAAGCCTCAGCGGAGGCAAGGATGTAATAAGTCGGAATGGCATATTCAAGCAGGGGCAGCGACATTTCTTCCACAACCGCGCCCATTTTCTCGTATTCCAACGCCGCGCTGCGCACGGCGTCCAGCACGCTGTCCGGAATCCCGCCGGAGAAATACTCCTTCGGCAGGCCGATACGCCTGCCTTTCATGTCCTCTCCTAGCGCCTGTGTAAAGTCGGGATATTCCCGGTCAAGGGAAGTGGAGTCGCGTCCGTCGTGGCCGTACAGAACGTTGCATAGCATGGCGATATCAAGCGCGCTGCGGCCGAACGGTCCGATCTGGTCCAGAGAGGACGCGTATGCGACCAGTCCATAGCGGGATACGGCGCCATAGGTTGGTTTCAGGCCGAAGACGCCGCAGCAGGACGCGGGCTGGCGTATCGATCCGCCTGTGTCGGAGCCGATGGACACGGCGCATTCCATAGCCGCCAGGGCCGCGGCCGAGCCGCCGGAGGAACCGCCGGGGATCCGTGAGAGGTCGTGCGGGTTTTTCGTCGGCTTAAATGCGGAATTTTCGCAGGAGGAGCCCATGGCGAACTCGTCCATATTGGTCTTGCCCGTGATGACCATATCGTTTTCCAGCAGTTTTTCCGTAACCGCCGCGTGATAAGGCGGGCGAAACGTTTCCAGCATGCGAGAGGCGCAGGTGGTCGGCTCGCCCTGGATGCAGATATTGTCTTTCACAGCGACAGGGATACCAGCCAGCGGCGAAAGCGTTTTGCCTGCGGCGAGCTTTTCGTCCACTGCGGCGGCCTGACGCAGCGCCGATTCCTCTGAAAGGCTTATGTAAGCGTCAACCATGCTCTCCACTGCGCGTATTCTCTGAAAGACGCTCTCTGTGATCTCCTTTGCGCTCACCCGTTTTTCACGGAGCATAGCGGCCAATTCATGGGCGGTGTATTCATACAATTCCATAGCGAACTCCTTATTCGACGATTTTGGGGACGAAGAAACAGCCCTGTTCCTGAGACGGCGCGTTTTCCAGCAGCAGCTCGCGCGCCACGGAGGGGCGCACCTCATCTGCACGGAACACGTTATACGGGCCTTCGCCCGTGTAACGGTCAAACTGCGGGTCGATTTCCAGCTCGCCTAACTTGTCCACCATCTCAATGATGCCTTCCATGTCCTGTTTCAGCCGTGCATATTCCGCCTCCGGTATATCCAGCATGGAGAGCTTTGCGATACGGCTGATTTCCTGATCCGTGATCTTTGTCATAATACCCACCCTTATTGTTGTAGCATCTGTTCAAACTGTTCTTCCGTAACGACGGGGATTTCCAGCGCGCGCGCTTTATCCAGCTTACTGCCGGCGTCCTCGCCTGCGAGCACGTAGCTTGTCTTTTTCGAGACGCTTCCGGCAACCTTACCGCCGCGCGCCTCTATCAGCGCTTTCGCCTCGTCGCGCGTGTAGCGGCTGAGCCTGCCCGTCAATACAAAATTATACCCTAAAAACCGCTGGTCTACAAGTGTTTTTTCATAGGGAAAGGAAAAGCCCGCCGCTTTCAGGCGGCCGATAAGTTCTACGGTCTCCGCAAGCGCGAAATACTGCGAGATATGGCGCGCCGTGATTTCCCCGATCTCCGGGATTGCGTCGAGCTGTTCCACGGTGGCGGAGAGCAGCGCGTCGATATCGCCGAAGGTGTCGGCAAGCAGCCTGGCCGTCTCCCTGCCCACCTGCCGTATGCCAAGCGCATAAATCACCCTGTCCAGCGGCGACTGTTTCGAGCGCTCTATGGCGGAAAGCAGGTTTTCCGTGGATTTTGCGCCCATACGTTCCAGCTGCGATACCTGCGCAAAGGTAAGACCGTACAGGTCGGCGGGGCTTTGGACAAGCCCGCTGTCCACAAGCTGCTGGATCACGGCGGGACCGAGGCCCTCTATATCCAGCGCGTCCCGCGAACAGAAGTGTATCAGATGGCGCGTCAGCTGCGCCGGGCAGGCCGAATTGTCGCAGCGCACGGCGGCCCCGCCTTCATCCCGAAACACCGCGGCGCCGCAAGATGGACAGTGCGACGGGAGCGCATACGGAACTGCGTCCGCCGGGCGCCTGTCCAGCGCAACCTCCACGATTTCCGGAATAATGTCCCCCGCCTTACGGACGACGACCGTATCCCCGATCCGAATATCGCGGCTGGAGATAAAATCGCTGTTGTGCAGGGTGGCGCGGCTGACCGTGGTGCCGGCGATGCGCACCGGCTCCAATACCGCGTTCGGCGTGAGTACGCCAGTACGGCCGACCTGTACGATAATATCCAGCAGCCTGGTGAGCTGCTGTTCGGGCGGGTATTTATACGCGAGCTGCCAGCGCGGACATTTGGCCGTGCTGCCGAGCGCAAGACGCTGCTCGATGCTGTCCACTTTGATGGCGGCGCCGTCAATGCCGAACGGGAACTGGTCCCGGTTTTGGTTCATCCGTTCGATTTCCGCGATCACGTCCTCTATATCCGAAAAGGGGCCCCAGTGCCGGTTTGCGGGGAATCCAAGCGCAGTCAGGGCCGTCATGGCTTCGTGATGGGTCGTAAAATCCAAGCCTTCGGCCTGCAGAATCCCGAACACACAGAGACTCAAACCGCGCTTGGCTGCGACGGAAGAATCGAGCTGGCGTATGGAACCGGCCGCAACGTTGCGGGGATTTGCAAACAGTGGTTCTCCCTGCGCGGCGCGCTCCTCGTTGAGACGCAGAAAGCGGTCCTTTGGCATATACACCTCGCCGCGCACCTCCAGAAACACAACGGGCTTGCGAAGCTGCAGCGGCAGAGCGTGAATGGTTTTCAGGTTTTCCGTCACGTCTTCCCCGACAATGCCGTCGCCGCGGGTCGAGCCGCGGACAAACACGCCGTTTCTATATTCCAGGGACACGGACAGGCCGTCGATTTTCGGCTCCAGGATATATGACGCCGGGCCGACCGCATCCCGCACGCGCCGGTCAAAAGCGCGGATTTCGTCATGGGAAAACGCGTCCTGCATACTGAGCATGGGAACCTGGTGGCGAACCTGTTCAAACTTCTCAAGCACCGCGCCGCCGACACGCTGCGTCGGCGACGCCGGGGACGCGTATTGAGGATACGCCTGTTCGAGCTCCGTCAGCTCGCGCATGAGTCGGTCATATTCGTAATCGGGGATTTCCGGCGCGTCTTCCACGTGGTATTTATAACTGTGGTGCGCGACAAGATCCGTCAGTTCCTGCATTCTCTTTTCTACGTCCATGTGTTCTCCCATCAGCGGAATTCAGGATTCCGTATCGTCATAATAAAATTCGTTCAGGTCTAAAAAGTTGATCAGCTGATCCCATTTCTCCGCGTCTTCATCCGATCCGATACTTGTGTAGTTCTGCGGCACTTTACCGATCAGCACCGACTCGCCGAGCACAATCGAGGTTTCGACCTGCGCGTATTCCGTCGCGGCGGGCATGACGATGGCGATTGTCGCAGACACCGAGAGAATGACCTGATGACGGGTCTGGTTGATGCCGGCAGCGGAAAAGGAATTGGTTATATCCGTCTCCACGAAACCTACGGGCGCGAGCTGGATGCGTATATTGGGACCGATACCGGAAAGCAGTTCGTTGTTGACAACAGTCCCCAAAGGGATTTCAACAACCGAATCCTGGATCTGGTCGACTTTGCTTTGGATGGCGATGGTCAGGCTTGCGCGCAGTTTGTTGATTTCCATCGTATTGGCTTTGAGCGCCGTGACATGGTTTTCCGCGTCCATCTCCAGCGTGATCAGGTCGTCATACCCTATCTCGGACACGCTAAGTTCCTGGTTGACGGCTGTGTTTATGGACATGGTGGCGATGGACTTCGCCTCCGCCACGGCAATCGGACAGATCATGGGGCGAAGGCGCTTCACTACATAAAACGTGCCGACTCCCAGCATCAGACAGCCGATCATCAGCGCGATCAGCATTTTTTTGATCCAGGGGGTGCGTCTCTTTCGCCGGAACATAGTCCTTCGCATTGTCTCGCCGCTTTCTGTGTGGATTCCGAAAACCGGTACACAACAGTATATGCGAAAACAGTGCAAAAGGACATCAAAGCCGGAGTTTTTCCATGGATTTTAAGCCCAACGCCGCTAAAATCACTAAATCACGCGCAGAAGCGCGCCGTAGTCGGACAGCGGCTGCTTTGGAACACAGACGGCGGTAACGCCGTGCGCTTGAAAAAAAGCTGCGATACGGGCAGCGTCCGGATGCGAATCAAGCGAGCCCAAAATGTACAGGCGCCCGTCCGATATCCGGCCGCAGCAGCCGCCGATGAAACCGAACGGATATCCTGCCAGCCGGATATGGCCGGAAGAGATGCGCAGCACGTCCATCCCCTGACGTAAGGCTGCATCCGCAATGGAAGGGTCCGCGGTTACAAGCGCGTTTTCTCCCGCCGCGACGGCGGAACAGTTGGCGTACCCCTGTTTTACGTCCACAACCGTCCACCCCGACTCCTCCGCCATGCGCAGGATCACGGGATCGGTATGGGCGCGCAGACAGAACAATCGGCTGCCGACACGCAGTGCGTTATAGGCGATATTGTGCGGGTAGTCCGCGCGAAGGGGCGTACGGCCGCAAAGCAGTACACGCGCCGGCAGCAGCCCGCGGTAATGCGCATACAGCTCCGGACAGCAGACCATCCGTCCGTCGCCAGCGGAAAAAAGCTGCATATCCGGATGAAAGGACTCCGGTCCGGGCAGCACGGGATGACGGACCGTTTCGTATACCCTGTCTGTCAAGGCGCGGCGCAGTACCGACGGCAGATTGCCGGCTACGAGGACGGCCGGTTGCATATCGATCAACATAGACCTCCGGGTGATATCCCTATTCGTATTTCAGGCAGTCGATCGGATCGAGAGCGGCGGCCTTTCTTGCGGGATATACACTAAAAATAATACCAATGATCGCGCAGAAAAGCAAGGATAAAATTGAGATTGTGAGGTTTGGCGCGGCCTCTATACCGATCAGACGCTCGGAAAATGCTGAGAGCAGATAGCTCAGGCCTATGCCGACCGCGCCGCCAAACAGCGATATGGCGATGGCCTCTATTATAAATTCGAGAAGTATGTCCCGCCGCGTAGCGCCGATCGCCTTTTTCAGGCCAATTTCACGCTTGCGTTCATTGACCGCTACGAGCATTACGGTCATGACCCCGATTCCGCCGACGATCAGCGATACGGCGGCGACGGCGGAAATGATCATGGTGACAAGGCCGATAATGTCTTCTATTTTCTCTTCGTGTTGAGACATATTTTCGGTCCGGTAGCCCGTTATGCCGTTGCTGGATTCGAGCTGAGATATTATTTTTTCTTTGGATATGCTGACGTTCGCATCGCTTTTCAGCTGCACGGCGAACGATTCAAATGAATCGTCCCCCGTCAGGTCCATGACGGTCGTATAGGGTACGTATATCAGCGTCGGCGCAAACGCGCCGACCAGCGACCCGATCGTGGAATCTGCATTTTCTACGACGCCCACGACGGTAAAGGGAGACTGGACGCCGGATATGGTCAGGTCGATCTGCTTGCCGACGATGTTCTCACGCTTATACATGCGGCGTGCGAGTTCCGTATCTACAATACATACGCGGCCGTCTGTATTTACATCGTTCTGCGTAAAGCCGCGGCCATATTTGGGAACAATGCCGGCGATCCCTGAATTCTGATCGCTGACGCCGAGCGTGTACGCGTCCGTACTGAATTTATGGATCCCCACCTTTGTCTGTTCCATAAGAACGGGCAGTGCGGCGTTCACCTCGCGCAGATTGTTTTCCACAAGTTCAATATCCTGCATTGTCAGACTCTTTGTGGAGATACCTGCGGCAGAGCTTGGAGAGGAGATGACGAGTCCGTCTATGCCGAAGGTCTTGAATACGCCTACGATCTGCTGTCTGCCGCCGTTTCCGACCGAATAGATGGTTGCGACGGAACAGGTGCCGATGATGATGCCGAGCACAGTGAGAAATGTGCGCAGCTTGTGCCGATACAGATTGCGAAACGCCATGAAGATACTGTCGATTACCATATCCGCCAATCCTCTTCCAGCAGTACGGACTGGCCGTCCCGCAGATCCCCCTCCGGCGCATAAACGACGAGCGTATCCGGTTCTATGCCGATGACTTCCACATAATCGGACGACGTATATGCGCAGGTGACGTCGCGACGGGCCAGCACACCGTCCTCATATACAAACACATACTCCTGGCCTGTCTCATCCTGCAGAATACATTCAAGCGCGAGTTTTTTTACGTTTTCCCGCGTTGCAATATGAATGGCGGCGTTGGCGGTAAAGCCGGGTACGATTTTGTCGTCCGGCTCCAGTATCCGTATTGTGACGGCGACATACGCGCTATCCGGGCTCAGAAGGTCGGTCTGCGCTACGGGAGAGATGGATTCAACATATCCGTCGTAACTCCTGCCGTCAAAGCCGGAACCACTGATTCTGGTATACTGCCCCTTTTCAATTTGGTGTATCTTGTTCTCGCTGACTTTGACCTCAAGGGTCATATCGCTTAAATCCGTCACGACAAACATGGGCACAAGGGCGCTTACATAGTTATCCTTTAAGGCGTTGATCTGCGTGATTACGCCGTTTGCAGGAGCTGTAATCACCGTGTTTTTTGAGACGACCGATATATAATCCTGCGCCTGGAGCACAGGCAGAAGAGAGTCCAGGCCGGACAGGCTCAGCCCGCTCCCGCCCCCCTGCCGGATGGCGTCCAGGAGGGACTCCGCGTTTGGCAGAACGGGCGCGGCGGCGCTCACGGCATAGTCGTTTACATCAACGCTCGCAAGACGCTGGCCGCTGCGGACATGATCGCCCACCGATGCGAATACATCCGTCACCATCGACGCGTTTTCCGGGAACACGCCGTAACTGGCTGCTTTGACCGTGCCGGTACAGTTGATGACATCGTCCACATCGTCATAGACAGGGCTTGTCAGGCAGACCTTCGGCAGCGCCTGGTAGACGCCGGTTTTTACAAACCCCATAACTGCTAGCATACAATATGTGATCACAAAAAGCGTTCTGAATTTTCTGTTCATGTGTACTCCCCTCCCGAGATTATTTTTGCTGAATCGATTTGAAATACACGTGCAAATTGTATAATATTTTTTAAATCAGCAAAAATAGGAGCGAGGAGGAGTTGGCATGGGATTTATTCGCTGCGAAGAGGACTGCGTATTCCAAAAAGACGGATACTGCGGTTTTGACAAGCTTACGGATTCCGCCGTGGAGCTTGCCGACCACCACAGCTGCGTCTATTATCAGGCGCGCGACAAAGGCGGGGCAAGAACATAAAAAAATGCCGTATCACGATACGACATTTTTTCTTTGGAACCGGTCCAGATTCTGTTCGATGACGCGGATGAAATCGGCTACAGCGCCGTCCCGGCAGTCGCAGACCTGCACGTCCACCAATGCCTTGATCTCATCCGGCGCGCCGGCCGGCGCCGCTGTAAACCCCGCGGCCGCCAGCATTTCCCGGTCGTTGTAATAATCCCCGATTGCGCAGATGTTGCCGACCGGCACATCCATGATTTTTGCATATTCATGGATCATGGTCCCCTTGTTTGCGCCCTTGGGCATAAGCTCAAAAATTTTATCGGCGCTGAAAACCGTATCAAAGGAACCGTCGTTCAGCTCGTCTACATATGCCTGCACCTGCTTTAGCTGCTCTGGCGCGGCGTAAAATATGCTCTTGAGCCAATAGGGGTCCATCTCGGAAAAATCCGCAATCCGGCTCTTCATCACTTCAATCGCTTCTACCTGCGCCTGGTATTCGCCTCGCCCGGGCGTGTAGATCCGCTCGCCCGTAAACACATAGCAGGTAAGCCCCGGAAACTTCGCGTGCGTTTGCGCTGTAACCTTGCGAAGGCGGTCGTTGCAGATGCGTTTGAGTATAAAGTCTTCCATGGAATAATCGTACAGGCCGGTGCCGTTGAGAACAATACAGGGCGTGTTGACCCGGAACTTATCAAAGTTCTTCGCAATGGAAACCTGGGAACGCCCCGTCGCAACCGCGAACCTGCCGCCGTTCTCCATAAAGTATTCCGTGGCCTCCACATTCGCCCGCGGAATTGTTCCAGGCGAAGAGAACAGCGTACCGTCTATGTCGCTAATCAGCGTGATCCCTTCAAATTTGCCCATTGATTTGCTCCTTTCCAAACGGCGGGACAGGCAGGCTCCGGCTATTCTTTGGCCTCCACCACGTGCGGAATCCGCGTAAGGATCCAGGCGACGATGAGGGTGAGAATCAGCTCCGGAAGCATATAGGTGCCGTTGTACGCGATCGACCATGTAAGCGGAGAGTATCCCTCGCCGGCAAACGAGCCGAAAAATAAAATTCCGGACAGAAAATGCATAAGAAAGCGCAGGGTAATTGTAAATGCGCAGGCGTAGAATATACCGTATTTTTTCTTGTTGAATATGCCGCCTATGCCCAGCAGTCCAAACGCGAGCAGATAGTCGAACACCAAAGAGCCGATAAAGACGGCGGGCGTAAGGCCCCAGGACATGAGCTTGCCAATATCCATAATGATCTGGAACACCGCGTAGGTCACGCCGGTAAGCAGCCCCCACTTCCATCCGTTGCGGTAGCCGGCGAGCACAATCGGCAGCATACTTACCGCGGTAACGGATCCGCCCAGCGGCATTTCGACTACTTTTATAAAACTCAGCACCGCAGCCGCTGCAAGCAGAATTGCGCATTCCACCAGCCTGTTCAGGTTTGTCCTCTTTGTCATTGTCCATTCTCCAATCATATAAAATTCCCATACGGTTTTGCCCGTATGAGAATATACAACCAGAAAATTTCTTCCCTACGCCGGCATTACCCGTATCAGGTTCAAGGGTCACGGATCCAGTCATCCGTATCTCAGCCGGCTCGGGCCAGCTCCCCTCATATACAATTCGTACTTAATTATATCCTGTTTTCCAAAATTGTCAAGACCCGCTGAAAATAGGGCGGGAGAACGCTGTCGAATACCATGCGTTTGCCTGTTTCCGGATGTGTAAAGCCAAGCACCTTTGCATGCAGACACTGGCTCTCCAGACCAAAGGGGTTTTTACCCCCGCCGTAGACCCTGTCCCCCACCAGCGGATGGCCGATATACGCCATATGCACGCGGATTTGATGGGTTCTTCCCGTTTCCAACTGACATTCTATGTGATTAAACTGATGGTTCAGATGACTGAGCACTTTGTAATGTGTCACTGCACGCTTACCATTCTTCGGTTCCACCGCCATCTTCTTTCTATCTGCCGGACTTCTTCCAATCGGTGCATCCACTGTTCCCTCTTCCTGTGTAAAATTATTGTAGACAATCGCCTCATACTTTCTTGTAATGGAATGTTCTTTTAGCTGCTCTGCCAGACTTTTATGCGCCATATCATTCTTACATACAACAAGAACCCCTGTCGTATCTTTATCAATACGATGGACAATTCCCGGACGAAGTACCCCGTTAATTCCGGAAAGATTATCCCGGCAATGATATAACAGCCCATTAACTAATGTTCCCGTATATCGTCCCGGACACGGATGGACAACCATA